>JBOGOY010000445.1:0-4498 GCA_050748185.1 Pyrinomonadaceae bacterium | reverse complement strand
GCCGAAGCCGACCTGCCGAAGTTTCGCCGCTACATCGCCGAGCCATACGGAATGGTGCTCGTCACCGGCCCGACCGGCTCGGGCAAGACGACGACGCTGTACGCCGCGCTCAACGAGATTCGCAACGAGGAAGACAAGATCATCACGATCGAAGACCCGGTCGAATATCAGTTGCACGGCATCACGCAGATTCCGGTCAACGAGAAGAAGGGGCTCACGTTCGCGCGCGGCCTGCGCTCGATTTTGCGCCACGACCCGGACAAGATCATGGTCGGCGAGATCCGCGACACCGAGACGGCGCAGATCGCCATCCAGTCGGCGCTGACAGGCCACCTCGTCTTCACCACCGTCCACGCCAACAACGTCATCGACGTGATCGGACGCTTCCTGAACATGGGCGTCGAGCCGTATAATTTCGTCTCCTCTTTGAACTGCGTGCTGGCCCAGCGCCTGATCCGGATGCTGTGCGAGGTTTGCAAGCGGCCCCACGATGCGACGGACGACGAACTGATCGAGTCGGGTCTCAAGCCCGACGAATACCGCGGCCGCCTCTTCTACATGAGCGTCGGCTGCGACGCCTGCAACCACACGGGCTACCGTGGCCGGACGGCCATCCACGAGTTGCTCGATCTGACGGATAACATCCGCGAGATGATCGTCGAGCGCCGCCCCGGCTCCGAAGTGCGCCGCGCCGCCGAGAGAGAAGGTCTTTCATCCCTGCGTGAGTCGGCGCTGCTGAAAGTCCTCGGCGGCGTCTCGACGCTTCACGAGATCAACCGCGTGACCTTCGTCGAAGAAGTTAAACTCAATGGACAGCAGTAGACAGTTTTCGGTTTTTAGTTTTCAGCGAATACCGAAAACTCCCGACCGGCAACTGAATCTGGAACGGTCGCCTACGTCAGACGTGTAACTCGGACGGATTGCGGCCCGGCCAACGGAGTCAACGCCGAAAACCCCTTGCTGAAAACTGAACACTGAAAACTGATAACTGTTTTCGAGGTACGACGATGAAGAGAAACACAACGCCCACGCGCCGGCTGGCTTCGCTGCTGGTCGCCTTCTGTCTGCTGGCCGCCCCTGTTTCCGTGCTGGCGAAGAAGGGCGAGAAGAATTTCAAGCGCGGGCGAGAGCACGAAGCCGCGCAGCAGTGGGACCGGGCGGCGCAGGAGTACGCGCTCGCCATCGCCGCCAACCCCTCTGAGATCGAGTACCAACTCCATTACCGGCGCTCCGTCTTTCAGGCTTCGCAAAAGTTCATGGAACAGGGGCGCTCATTGGCCGAGCAGGGCGACTTAAAGGGCGCGTACAACGCCTACCGGCAGGCTTACGGCTACGATCCCGTCAACGAATTAGCGCTCAACGAGATGCAGCGGATGCTGCGCCTGCAACGCGAGAAGGATGGCCTCGGCCCTGACGAGAACGGCGGGGCCAAGCCGCAGATGGTGCCTTCGGCGTACCGGACGGGGGAGGCGAACGGGACCGCGAGTTCGCCGACGCGCGCCCTCGCCCAGAACGGCTCCTCGGCCCTCCAGTCGGCGGCCCCGCGGGCCGAGCAGCAGCGCATCATCAAGTACGGCGGCGACCTCGAAGCCTTCGTCCGCCAGATGGCTAAGGAACTGGAACTGAACGTGCTCTTCGACCGCGACTTTCCGAAGCGCACGATCAACGTCGAACTGAGCAACGTGACGGCGGCCCGCGCGCTCGATCACATCTTCCTGTCGCAGAACCTGTTCTATCAGAAACTTGACCGCCGCACGATCCTCGTCGCGGACCAGTCGAAGCGCCCACAGTACCAGCAACTGGTCCTGCGTACCTTCTACCTGCAAAACATCGAGCCGGATAAGGCACGCACCGTCATCCAGTCGGCGCTGCCGCCGAACGCCGGCCGGCAGGCGACGGTCGTGCCTAACAAGGAGACCAACAGCATCACCGTGCGCGACACGCCGGAGAACGTCCGCCTCATTTCCCAGTTGATCCAGTCGATTGACAAAGACCGGGCCGAGGTCGTGATGGACGTGCAGATTTACGAAGTCTCGAACCGTGACCTGCTCTCGCTCGGAAATCAGATCGGCAACGAGGGCCAGTTGGGTAATCTCGGCGGCACCCAGCGGCCGTTAGCCCTTCTCCTTGGTGATCGCGGTGTGACCGCGCAAGCGCTCGGCGCGGGGGCTTCGACGGCGCTCGGCTCGGCCATTCTGTTACCGACCGCCACTCTCAGCGCGTTCCAGAGCAAGTCCAAGACGCGCCTCGTCGCGTCCACGCAGGTGCACGCTTTCGACAACGAACAGTCCACGACGCGCATCGGCCAGAAGGTGCCGGTACAGACGGCGCAGGTCTCAAACTTCGGCTTCAACAACACGGGCACCAACACCGGCAACGCCGCCAGCGGGGTCTTTGGCGGCGGCAACGGCTTCCCCGTCATCCAGTATCAGGACACCGGACTCATCCTGAAGTTCACGCCGCAGGTCTTTCCGAACCACGACGTGCAGGTGAAGATGGAGATCGAGTCGAACGACACGGTCGCCGGCCCCGATAGGTTCACGCCGATCTTCAGCCAGCGCAACGTGAGCGGCATGGCCCGCATCCCGAACAACCGCACGATGATGATCGCCAGCGTCGCGCAGCAGCAGGAGTCGCGCGGGCGACAGGGGCTGCCGCTGCTGGGTCTGATCCCCGTGCTCGGCCGCCTGTTCAGCACGCCAACGCGCAACGACGTCGCCTCCGACATCGTGATCACCGTCACGCCGCGCGTGCTGCGCGCCCCGAACGTGACGCCGGAAGACTTGGAGATGCGCCCGAGCGGCACCATCCAGTCGCCCACCAGCGATTCACTCGAAGCCATGGTCCGCGACGCAGATCGCGAGGACCAACTTGCCGCCGCGCGCCAGATTCCGACTAACCAGAACATCCAACTGCCGTCAGCCCCGCCGCAGGGTGAGGCCGCCGCGGCGACGACTTCGCCTGCTGCTGCTGCCACGACAGCCGCGACCGCCGCCCAGCCCGCGGCGGCGACCACCGACGAAGAGCGTGCTGCCTTCGGACCCGTCGCAGAGTCTCCTAGTTTCGTCCCCGCGCCCATCATCCTGTCTGGCTTTGACGCCGGCGCGTCGGGCCTCCCCGTCGCGAACACGGTTGACGCGAAACTAATTAATGCCGCGGCGGCGAGCAACAGTTTTGTCTCTGCCGCCGCGCCGGAGAACCGGACGCGCGAGGCTGCGCCGGCCGACGCGCCGAGCGTTAAAGCCCCGGTCGCGCTGCATTTGACGGCCGGGCAGCGCGAGATGCGCGCGGGCGAACGCCAGCGCGTGATGCTGTTCGTCAGAACGGACGTGCCGCTCGGCTTGGTGGCCGCCGCATTGCGCTTTGATCCGAAAATCCTGCGCGTCGTCTCGATCGCGAAAGGCAGCATCTTCGGCGAAGCGGCGGAAACCGCGCCCACGATCACGCCTTCGATCGACGCCGCGCGCGGCTCTGTGCTTGCGCTCGTCGCGCCGCAATTCGCCGCGCCGATCAACGGCGCGGGCGTGTTGCTCTTCGTCGAAGTCGAGGCCGTCGCCGCCGGCGAAACTGAACTCGGATTCGAGGCCGCGTCCGTTCACCTGATGTCGAAGGACGGCCGCCACGTCCCGGCGCAACTCAACCCGGTTCGCCTGACGGTGAAGTAGATGATGAAGAGTATTTTTCAGAGACGGAGCAACGGAGCGACGGGGCGACAGGGCGAGCGCGGCCCCTCTTCATCGCCCCGTCTCCCCGTCTCCCCGTCTCCTTGTCTGTCCGCCGCCGGCTTCACGCTGATCGAACTGGTCATCACCTTGACCGTGCTTTCAATCCTGACCGTCGGCGTGATCCCGCTCGTCAAGACTTCGGTCAAGCGCCAGAAGGAGTACGAACTCCGCGAGTCGCTACGCCAGATGCGCGAGGCGATCAAAGATTTCAAGCGTGACACGGTGGGTGCGCCTTGCTGCGTTAACGTTGCGGCTGCTGCGACGGCGGGCGCTGGAGGAGCAGGAGGAGCAGGAGGCGCGGGAGGGACTGCTGGGGGAGGGGCGATTACCACTGACCCACGAAGCAAAGTGGCGATCAGCGACCGCACGATCTTTTCGGTTGATAACATTGATTATTACCCGCCCGATCTGGAGACGTTGACGAAGGGTGTCAACATCGTGCCACGCGCTCAGACGGCCAGTGTCGATATTAATAAGTCGCCACTGGACGGCGGTGGTCTCACGTCGCTTAAACAAAAAGTTTACCTCCGCAAAGTCCCGGTCGATCCGATGACCGGCAAGGACGACTGGTGCTTAGTTTCGAGCCTCAACCCTGAATCCTGCGACGGTCAGCCGAATGTCTTCGACGTGCGCTCACGTTCGGAGGAGAAGGCGCTCAACGGGGAGAAGTACAGTGATTGGTAATTTGTCCGTGGTCCGTGGTCCGTGGTCCGTTGTTGTCAGGCGCAGCTTGTCTCTCGCTGTCGAGGCGTTGCGCGGAAGGACACTTGTGC
>JBOGOY010000444.1:0-4524 GCA_050748185.1 Pyrinomonadaceae bacterium | reverse complement strand
CGGTAGGACCGTGGCCGAAACCCGTCAGCTTGGCGAGCAGGGCAAACAGCAAGGCGGGGCGGCGGTTGAGGCCATCACCGCGATGCTGGGCAAAGACCTGCGTTTCGCCGGCATGATGCGGCGCATGGAAGGCACGCTGCAAGGTCGTCTCTCGGCCTTGAATGATACCCGTGCATTCGCGGAAGCCGATGCGACGCGCGGCCTCTCATCGGACCTCTCCGGCATCATCGGGGCCGGCCTTCAACAAACGAACGCGGCCGAGCGGATGGCCGCCGGCGTCAACACGGCTCTGGCGCCCGTCAGCGGCCTCATTCGCTCAAGCGCCGAAGGGCTCTTGGGTGGCTCGCTCATCTCTGGCCTCTCGGACGGCATTATCGCTGGCAAGTCACTCATCTCTGAGACGGTCGGCAGCCTTGCGATTGCTTCGGTCATCGGCCCCTTCAAGTCCCTGCTCGGCATCGACTCGCCGTCAAAGGTCTATCAGGCATTCGGCGTCAGCGTGGTCGAGGGCTTCGAGAACGGGTTGGTTGACCGCACAAGCGCCGGATTCGCGCGTTGGGCGAAGGCCATCGAACAGGCCGGCGGGGACGCTTTCATCAAGGGCATCGAGGCAATGGCGCGACGGTTGGGGATCGATCCGGCCGACGTGATGAACATGATCGCCGCCGAGTCGCGCTTCAACCCGCGCGCCCGAAATCCGTTGCCCGGTCAGACGGCAAGCGGCCTCATTCAACTGACGGAACAATCCGCGCGCAGCTTGGGGACCAGCACACGCGCCGTGCGCGGGATGAGCGGCGTCGAGCAAATCCCCTTCATCGAAAGATACCTCAGACAGCGCGGCGTGCGCTCCGGCGACACACTCTCAAACGTCTATGGCGCAGTCGGCTATGGCACGGCGCGCAAGGATGCGGACGACATTCTTTTTTCGCGCGGTTCAAACCGCTACCGCTTGAACGCGCGAGCGTGGGACGTGAACCGCGACGGTCTCGTCCGCTTCGGCGAACTAGGCCAGTACGCCGCACGGCAGGGCGGTTTCACGACGACCGGCAGCGCCAACACGGAACAACTCGCCGCCGGCGCGCTCAAAGCCACGGCCGGCTTAGAGGGCTTCGCCGCTGCGCTCACGAGCGCGCGCGGCGCGCTTGATGGCGGCCACTTCCGGCCCGGGCAAATGGCCGACTTTGGGGGCGTGACTATTGACGGCGGGCATGTGGACGGCGGGACTGTCACGGCCAGCGCCGAGCGGTTGTTGACGACGACCACCGAGATCGGCACGCGGCTTTCAGGCATCCCTGAAACCGTCAACCAGATTGCGCCCGGCTTTGCGCGTGCCGCCTCTGCCGCCGGCACGTTTTATGATTCCGTCGTGGGCCGTCAGGAGCGTTACGCGGGCCTCATGGCCGGCACGTGGGGCGAATTGCGCGCGGGGTTCGAGGGAGCTTTCGTCAACGCCTTCGGCAACGTCGAGCAGGGCTTCGGCCGCATGGGGCCCAACCTGCTCATCGGCTTCGCGCAGTTGTTACAGCAGATGGCGCTGCAAGCCACCGCCGCGCGCATCGGCGAGGCGATCTTCGGCACGGCGGCATCGGGCGGCGCAGGTTGGAAGGGCGGTTTTTTGGGATGGCTGCTGAAAGCCGTCGGCATCGTGGCCGGCGGCGCGGCGGCAGGGAGTGGCGGTGGGACAAGCTTCAGTTCGCCCTTTTCGCCGTACAACGCCGCGACGCCGGGACTCGCCGGTGGTGGCTATGCGCCTTCCGGTTCGATGGCGTGGGTTGGGGAAAAAGGACCGGAGCTTGTTCGCTTCGGAGATGACGCGCGCGTGTTCAGCCATCAGGACTCGCGCCGGATGATGGCGGGTGCGCGCGGCGGCGGAACGTACAACGACAATCGCACCTATCACATCGCCCTGCCGCCTCAGCGCGGCAGCGACGGATACACACAGCGGCGCTCACAGCGCGAACTAGCGGAAACTTTAAGGAACACGCTGCACGGGTTCGGGAGGTGAAGTGATGCCTCGTGAGAAATTATATGCGGTGGCGATCAGCGCGATGAAAACAGATGTGCCGGGAGAGTTGATCGAGGGCGACGGGGAACGCGGCGACTTTTACCGCTTCGCCCTGTCGCATCATCCCGGCGGCGACATAAACACCGAGCTCGGCATGATGGCCGGCGTCGAGCGCGCTGTTTCACAGGAGGAGGCCGAACGTCTCGCCATGATTCAGGCGCTTACCTTTTGGCCGAAGACCGAAGGGTGGGCGGTGCACTTGGTACGCTCAGATGTAATTAACGACGGACTCATTCTTGAAGCGGCCGATATGGAACTGAGCACATGGCGCTCGTGACGGCGGTTGCGCCGCTGACCATCCTTCACGCCTCGCCCTTCCCGTATAGGCGCGTGGTTGAGCACGCGCTTGACCGGCCCATGATTCCGCACGTCGGCCAGCGCGTCGGCGTTCGTCACCTTGCGCCGCCCCCGCGATCTGCAAAACTCCTTAACGAAATCCTTGTCAACGACGGAATCCGGCGCGACACGTTTCAGCATCTCGCGCAAGACGGTTGAAACGTTGCGCGAGCCTTTTAGCCTACCCGCCAATCGGCGATTGTCCTTCACCTTCTTAAAGGGCTTCAAGTTCTCGCTGTTAGCCATTTCCTCACAGAAATCTCACAGCAAACCAAGCCACTGCCCCTGTGATCATCGCTTACCCCAAGTCACTACTAATCAGGATCAATAAATGCCCGTCGTTCGGGCACGTCAACTTGCGCCCGTCACTGAAAGTTACTTCCCACTCGGCCTTGAATTTGCCATTGAGTGCCGTCGTCGTCTTCGCGCAACCGCCTTTGTGATTCGCCAGTACGATTGTCTTCACGTCGCCTCCGAATCACCTGATGAAAGTGATGTGGCAGATGCCGGCGGCCGCGATGGGATCCATCTCATGATGGTCGGAAGTCAGCAGCGCGCCGCCGACGCGGTTGGTTAACGCGATGGCGTAGCAGTCGGGAAGGGAAACGCCGCCCTTCGCTTTCAGCTTGCCGGCCTCTTTCCAGAACGCCTCATCAAAGTCTGACCGCTCGGTAAGGTTCAGCGCTCTCAAGTCCGCGATCGCGCTCTCCGCGGCTTGCTCGTCTGAGTCTCGGTGGACGATGTAATAGACTTCACACAGGTTGACGGAGTGGGCGAGGCATTGGCCGGTCGTGTCAAGGAGGCGCGCTCGACCACGGCGGCCCCGGCCTCGCCGCGCAGGTAAGCGAGCATCGCGCACGCATCGAGGACGTAAATCATGAGCGCCGCCCAAGCTTGGCATCTTCCCGCTCGGTCTCTTGCCGCTTGAGCGTCGCGAACGTTTCGCTACTGGTCGCCAAGTGGGCGTACTTGCCCCGGATGGCGCGCGACAAAACGGCGCGGCGCACCCGCTCCGTCTCCACTTGGGCTTCATCGTCCAACAACTCCCGCAGCCGCCGCCGCTCGTCGGGCGGGAGGGCTTTGACCTCCGCGATAATCTTGTCCAGTGTCACGCTCATTTCTGTCTCCCTTGCCGGCCCGGAGCGGGTCATCATTTATTCGACTTGCCGAACAGTCGGCCGACGAACTGCCCGAGGCGTTCGCGGTAGGTGAAGCCGCCCGCGCCGGCGCTGACATAAGCCCCACGACGCGAGGCGGACACCCGCACGCCCGGCGCGATCTTCGTCGAGGCGCTCACGCCCGACTTGCTCAGGTTGAGACGGACAGGACCGAGTTTGAAAGATTTGCGGAAAGAGAAGCCCACCTCGTTTCGCCCTCTCACGCCGGCCCTTTGAAGTGCGCCCGGAACTCTTTGAAGTCGGCGCGCAGCGTCAGCATCTCACTGCGGGTCTTGGCGACGTCAGATTCCATCCGGTCGAAGCGCACGTCGAAATCTTCAAGGCGCTGATTGACGGCGGCGAATCCGGCGCGCATCTCCGCGCGCAAACCCTCCACCGTCTGCGCCACCGTGTTGAGGCGCTCGATGATCGTGTCGAGCATGGGCCGGGTGTCGTACTTCTGGGCCGCGGGCGAGGAGGTCATGTCCTGTGTCCTGTCTTCGCTCACTTCTTCCCACCTTTCTTCTTTGCCGTGGCAGGCCCGGTAACGGCTCTGGCAGGCCCTGTGGCGCGTTTGGGGGCCGGGGTTGAGGACTTGGGCGGGCGTCCTGCCATTTGCTTGGGAATGTTTTCCAACGCGCCCGGATCAATTAGGTAGTCCCTGCCAACCTTTCGCGCCTCAAGCCTGCCGTTCTCAATCATCTTTTGAACCGCTCGAATGGTCAGCCCTAAGCGATCCGCGGCTTCGGATGTTGTAAGTAGTGACGCGCTCATACGGCATACGTTACGCCGTAAAACCTTTTTCGTCAAGACGAAAGATTTATGTTGACACCTTTTCGTTGTAACGTAATATTTTTTCGTCAGGGCGAACTAATTAGGAGAAGGGACACCAAGATGCTGAACTTAAACGAAGCGAAGTTAGAGGCAGTGGCGCAGGAAGCTTTCGACAAGTCAGAAGGTTCGCGC
>JBOGOY010000443.1:0-4529 GCA_050748185.1 Pyrinomonadaceae bacterium | reverse complement strand
ATCTGATGCGAAGCCGCACGCGCGCGCGCTCGATCCCGATTGAAGACGTTGACGCGGCGATGCTGGCGAGTCCGCTGTTGAGCCCCGAGGCGCAGCACTCGAACCGAGAGTTGCGCGAGCTGTTGCGGCAGGCGGTGTCGCGTCTGGGGACGCGCGCGGCCGAGGTCTTCGCGTTGCGCTATTTTGAGGGCTACGACAACGGCGAGATCGCCGAGATGGTCGGCACGTCGCAGATGGTCGTCGCCGTCACGCTGCACCGGGCGCGCGTCCGCCTCAGAAAAGAGATCGGCAGTTATCTGGAGAAACATCATGAAGCGTCATTCTAAACAGGAACTTGATCAGATTCTGGAAGCGGTCGCGGGCCGCGTCCGCGCCGAACAGCCGGACGACAACGCCTTGAGCGCCGCGGCCGAGCGCGTGTGGGCGCGTGTGGCGACGGCCGCCGCGAACGAAAGCGCGGAAGCGACCGGCACGGCTTCGGTCCCACAGATCGAGGCGGCGGACCACATCCGCGGCTGTGAAGATTTCCAGTCGCTCATCCCTTCATACCTGCGCGGCCAACTCACACCGGCCCGCGCGCTATTGTTCGAGGATCACACGCTCGAATGCATCCCGTGTCGTAAGGCCCTGAAACTGGCGCGCACCGGCGCTTTGCAACCGGCGAAGCGGGCCGCGCGACCGTCGCTCGGACGCACGTCGAACTGGCAACAGACGCCCGTCTGGCGTTGGAGCATTGCGGCGGCGTTGACCTTGTGCGTCGGGCTGACGGCCTTCGTCTTCTCCGACCGCTTCTACAACACGAACGCCGTCGCCGCCACGCTCGACAGCGCGAGCGGCCCCGTCTATCAGGTTTCCGACGCCGACAATCGCCAACTCGCGGCGGGCGAGCAACTCCGCAAGGGCGAACGCCTGCGGACGGCGAAAGATTCGGGCGCGGTGGTCAAACTCGCCGACGGTTCGCTCGTCGAACTGCGCGAGCGCTCGGAGATCTTCTTGTCGGAGAACAGTGACGGCGTGACCGTCAACCTCGAACGCGGCAACCTCATCGTGCAGGCCGCCAAGCAGCGCGACCGTCGCCTCTTCGTCCGCACGCCCGATTCGCTCGTCTCTGTGACCGGCACGATCTTCTCGGTCAACAGCGGCACGAAGGGCTCGCGCGTCTCGGTCGTCGAGGGCGAAGTTCGCGTCCGCGATGCGAAGAAAGAATCCGTCCTGCACCCCGGCGATCAGGCCGTTACCGGCCAGAGCATCGAGACGGTCCCGGTCAAGCAGGAGATCGCTTGGAGCCGCGACGCGGAACGCTACGCGAAACTGCTGACGGAACTGACCGCGCTGAGCAAAGATTTGAACGCGCGTGTGCCGCGCCCCGGCGTGCGCTACTCGACGCGCTTCCTTGAGATGGTTCCCGACAATACGGTCCTCTACGCCGCGCTGCCGAATCTGGCGCAGACCTTGAGCGAATCGCACCGCATTATGCGCGAGCGCATCAGCCAGAACCCGGCCTTGAGCGAGTGGTGGAAAGAGAGCCGGCACGGCGGCGGGCCGAAGCAGGGGCCGGAGATGGACCGCGTGATCGAACAGGTCCGCGAATTCGGCGAGTATCTCGGCGAAGAGATCGTGGTCAGCGCGTCTCTGAACGAGCGGGGCGAACCCGACAACTTCCTCGTCCTCGGCGACCTGAAAAACGCGGCCGACTTCCCGGCCTACCTCGAAAAATTGAAGGCGCGCATCGCGGCCGAAGCCAAGAACGGCCCCGCCATGCAGATCGTCGCAGACCCGTCGCAGGCTGCGGATGGGACGGCGAAAGATAATCTGTTCGTCTGGGTGCGCGGAGACTTCTTCGCCGCCGCGCCGCAACTCGAAGCCCTGCGCCGCCTGCAAGCGACGCTCGACGCGCCGGGGACCAACGGCTTTGCCGGCACGCCCTTCCACGGGCGCATCAGCGAAATCTACCGCGAAGGCGCTGGGTTAGTCGTCGCCGCCGATCTGGAAAAGATCATGGCGCGCGTGATGCAGGACGAAACGCAGAAGAAGAACGGACAGCAGAGCGTCGAGGCTTACCGGCAGTTGGGCTTGACGAATCTCCGGCACTTCGTCGTCGAACAGAAGGACGCGGCGCAGGGCAAGACCTTGAGCCGCGCGGCGCTGACGTTCAGCGAGTCGCGCCGCGGCATCGCCTCTTGGCTGGCGGAGCCGGGGCCGATGGGCGCGCTCAACTACGTCTCGCCCGACGCGCACGTGGCAGCGGCCTTCGTCGTCAAAGAGCCGTCGCTCTTAGTGGATGACCTACTCGGCGTGTTGGAGACGGCCGCACCCGAAGCGCGCCGCAACCTGCGCGAGTTGGAGACGAAGTACGGCTTTGACGTGCGGCGCGATCTGGCCGCGCCTTTGGGCGGCGAATTCGCCTTCGCGATTGACGGCCCCCTCGTGCCGACGCCCGCTTGGAAGATGATCGTCGAGGTTTACGATCAGAACCGTTTGCAGCAGACCTTCGAGCACGTGGTCGAAGAGTTGAACCGGCAGGCGCAGAAGGCCGGCTTTAAGGGCCTCGCGTGGCAGCGCGCCGAAGTCGGCGGTCGCGCCTTCTACACCCTGAAGTCGCTCGACTTCGGCCTCGAAGTCAACTACGCCTACACCAACGGCTACCTCGTCGCCGCGCCGAGCCGCGCGCTGGTCGAGCGGGCCATCGAGTATCAGCAGAATGGCTACACGCTGGCGCGCGCCCCGCAGTTCACGTCGCAACTGCCGGCCGACGGCAACGCCAACTTCTCGGCGGTGGTCTATCACAACATCGCGCCATTGACCGAGCGCCTCTCCGGCTACCTGCCGGAGAAGGAGCGCGCGGCGGTCAAGGCCGTGGGCGCGGCGGCCGGCGGCCCGACGCTCGCCTACGTCTACGCGCAAGGCGACCGCATCACCGTCACCGCCAACACCGAGGGCGGACCCTTCGGCCTCAGCCCCGCGAGCCTGCTCGGCGGCCCCAACGCCTTCGACATGCAGCGCATCCTGATGGGGGCGATGAAGGGAAAGGATGAAGGCGGAAGGATGAAGGATGAATAAGAGAGTTGTCCGGCTCGTTGGTCCCATCGAGGGTTGGGCCAACGAGCCGGCCGCCTTACCCAAAGTTTAAAGCGAACGCTGTCCAAGCCGGTCGCCAGTAACTGAACAGAAGTGATGAATGCGGAATGATGAATAAAAAGCAGCTTGTCTTTCATTCATCATTCATCATTCATCATTTCCCTTGAGGGAGCCCCACATGTCCACCTACTCACTTTCTTACTACTCGCCTCTCAAAAACGTCGTCCTCATCCTGCTGCTCGCAGCGGTGGTGCTGCTGGCCGGGCGTTGAGTGGCACGACAGTCTCAGTTCGCAAAGCGGCCTTTGGCGCAGGAATGCGCCGCGGCCGCTTTTGCAGGGGCAAGGGCTGGCCCCATTAGCGTCAGACTAAGAAGGAAAGCCTCAATTCAGCTTCCTGCTCTTGCGGCTTCGGCCGCCCTGCTGTGCGGAAAGGCTGTGCCTTTCCGTCAATTTTTTTTTGTGAGAGGCTATGCCTCGAATACCGGAGGCACAGCCTCAAAAAATTAAGAGGCGACTTAACGGAAAGGCGAAGCCTTTCCGCACATCAGGCGGCCGGAACCGCTTAACTGCATCAATGGGACCAGTCCTTGCTCCTGAAATTTTTTGCCACTTGCCGCCCGCCGGATGAACTTTAGTGCGACCTCAATCGTTATGCTTCCCGACGCGCTCGACCGAGAGTTTGTCATCAAGGGTTTAGGTTGCTTAATCTTGTCACCCGTCACTTATCACCCGTCATCTTCTTATGATTATCGACCTCGACAACCTCAGCGTACATTTGGGCGGACGGCCCATCCTGAAGGAGTTACGGGCCAGCTTGAAGGGGCGCGCCGTCGGGCTGCTCGGGCCGAACGGCGCGGGCAAGACGACGCTCATCCACGCCCTCTTAGGGTTCCACCCCACGACCAGCGGGACGGCGCGCATCTTCGGGCAGGACATCACGTCGGACGCCAAGCAGATTCGCGCGGCCGTCGGCTACATGCCCGAGCGCGATTCGTTCATCGCGAAGATGACCTGCGTGCAGTTCATTCGCCTGATGGCCGAACTGTCGGGGTTGCCCCCGGAGGCAGCGCTCGAACGCGCGCACGAGGCGCTCTTTTACGTTGGACTCGGCGAGGCGCGCTACCGTACGCTCGACACCTATTCACTCGGCATGAAGCAACTGGCGAAGCTCGCGCAGGCCGTGGTCCACGGTCCTAAGTTAATCGTTCTCGACGAGCCGACCAACGGGTTGGACCCCCCGACGCGCCAGCGCATGCTGCGCCTGATTCGCGAAATCAGAGACAGCGGGCGCGCGCACATCCTGCTGTCGTCGCACTTGCTGCGCGACGTGGAAGAGTGCTGCGACGAGATTCTGGTGCTGAAGGACGGTCGCGTCGCCGCCTCCTGCGATCTGGAAGAAGAGCGACGCGCCAACCGCAAGTTTATCGAACTGGAAACGCGCGGCGGCGAC
>JBOGOY010000442.1:0-4551 GCA_050748185.1 Pyrinomonadaceae bacterium | reverse complement strand
GCACGAACTCTCCACGGCCATCATCGGGGCCGTGCCGGCGGAGTTGCTCTACCGGCAGCCCGACTCTGCTGCGCCGCTGGCCGGCGCGCTTTCGCCCTCCTCCTGTGGGGAGCACATCCTGCGGAGCGCCGCGGCCGTCGAACAGACCTTCGGCGGGATCACCGCGAACCTGTGGGACGACCCGTTCGAATGGACGCTGCCGGAAACACTTGCCGCGCCGGAGAGCGTTATCCGGTATCTCGCCGAGGTCGAAGCGACGCGGCGACGCGGCTTCACGCTGTTAAAGTCAGACGCAGATTTATCCAGAAAGATCGCGGTGCCGGCAGGAGAAATGCGGACGCTGTTCGCCCTGCTCGTCGAGACGCTGGTCCGCGCCGCACACCATCAGGGCCGCGCCTATGCGACCCTCCGCCTCTTATCGCCGGCACGCCTGCCGCCCGTCTGATTCGTCTGTTCTTGCTCTAAAGTGATTTACGGATGACTTGACCAACAGAATCAAGCGTCGCACTTTGCCGGGAGCGCAGGCATCCTTGCCTGCATTGAGCGCGTCAGCGCGAACAAAACAAACTTGCTCATTCAACGTTGAAGGCACGTGAAAGTCGGCTAACTCGCTGGCGCGAGTTTGCAGGCAAGGATGCCTGCGCTCCCGGCGCTCACAAACTCGGTTTCAGGGACCGGTGATTCAATCGAAACTTGCTCAAAATCAGGCCACACAAGAATTGGGTATGTAGGATTGACAGGATGAAAGCACCGACACGCCCCGCCTCTCGATTGCCGCATCCTGTCAATCGCTAATCTTGTCTATTCTCTGCTGTCTCTTTGCAGCCCCGCTTTCGCATGATCGAGGTTGGACGCACAACACACCCACAACCCACGCTCGCCGAGCGCCTGCGCGCGAGGATCCGCCGCGAGGGACCAATCACTTTCCGCGACTGGATGGAGGCCGCGCTGTACGACCCGGAGGGCGGCTATTACCGGCGGGCTGATCTGACGCGCTGGGGTCGCGCGGGCGACTATCGCACCAGCCCCGAGCGCAGCCCACTTTTTGCCGCCACGCTGGCCCGCTATTTCGCGTCGCGGTTTGACGAGTTAGGCGCGCCCGCGCAATTCAAGATTATTGAAGCCGGGGCGGGCGACGGCCAGTTCGCGCGCGGGGTGTGCGAGACTCTGCGGCGTGATTTCCCGCATGTCTTGGCGTCGCTGCGTTACCTGATCGACGAGCCGAGCGAAGATTCGCGGCGGCGCATCGAGCGGAATTTGAGCGCCTTTACAGGACTCTACGAGTTTATTCGCATAGACCAACCCGGCGGGCCTTTGGGCGAGGGAATTGTCTTTAGCAACGAGTTGCTGGACGCGCTCCCGGTTCACCGCATCAGGTGGCGTGGCGGCAAGTTGTGGGAACTCCGCGTCGGCCTGAACCAAGCCGGCGCTTTCGCATGGCGCGAACGCGAGCCCTCGACGCCGCGACTCGCCGAGTATGTCGAGCACGAAGCAATCACCTTAGCCGAGGGGCAGAGCGCGGAGGTGAATTTCGCCGCCGGCGAGTGGCTCGCGCGCGCGGCTTCTATCCTCACGTGCGGCTACGTCGTGACCGTTGACTACGGCGCAGAGGCCGCGGAGTTGTATCACGCGCGGCAACGCCCGGACGGCACGCTCCGCGCCTTCCGGAACCACCAGATAGTTGATGACGTTTTGGCGCGCCCCGGCGAGCAAGACCTGACGACGACGATCGACTGGACCCATATCCGTCGCGCGGGTGAGTCGGTCGGATTGCGGCCCGTGTCGTTCGCGCGTCAGGACCAGTTCCTCTTGCGCGCCGGCCTGCTCGAACAACTCGAACTCCTGACGACCCACGCCCCAAGCGAGGCCGAGGCGCTCGCGCTGCGCCTCGCCGCGCGCGACTTGCTCCTTCCCGGAGGCATGGGCCAGAGTTTTCAGGTGTTGGTCCAGCGGAAAGACCCCTAATTTCCGTGCCACTAAATCAAAGCACACAAGATTGGGACACAAGGAAGAAACATCCACGAATCACACGAAACCAAACCTACGAAATGTACTGTCTTTATTTCGTGCCGTTTCGTGTGATTCGTGGACAATGCTTTCCCCTCTATCCCAATCAGGTAAGTTTCGATTTAGGAACAGGTCAGTACCGGGAGCGCGATGGGATTAAGTTAAGGAGGGAGATAGCCACCAAAAAGCACACCAGACGCAACAGCCGGACATCTTGAGTCACACTTTTTTCTCTTGGTGTTTGTGTCTTTTCGTGACTTAGCTTAATCCCATTGTGCGGTCGCGGGCGCGCCGATGGCGGATTGTAAGACACCTCGCTTTGTCATCTGTAATCCGCAATCCGAAATCCGCATTCCGCAATCCCACTTTACCCCACCTCACTCCATCGCACGCCTCCGGTGGTAAGATGACGCCCGTTCAGTTAGCCAGACACGCGCAGGCAGGTGACGCTTGATCGGCCGTAGCAACATGAAAGTGGCGCGGTACGTCTTGGCGGTGCTCGGCATCGTCGTGGCGACCGGCCTGCTGACGCCGCTCCGCGGCCGGATCAATACGACCACGGTCGCGCTCGCGCTGCTGCTGGTCGTGTTGTTCGCCGCCGCGCGCTGGGGCAGCCGTCCGGCGCTGCTGGCCTCGGTCGCCGGGATGTTCTGCTTCAACTATTTCTTCCTCCCGCCGGTGGGCACGCTGACCATCGCCGACCCGGACAACTGGATCGCGCTCGCGGCGTTTCTGGTGGTCGCCCTGACGGCCGGTCAACTCTCCGCCCGGGCGCGGCGTCGCGCGGAAGAGGCGGAGGCCGGGCGACACGAGATCGAGCGGCTGTACCGCGAGTTGCGTGAGGCGTTCGAGCGGGCGAGCCACGCCGAGGCGTTAAGGCAAAGCGAAAAACTTAAATCGGTGCTGCTCGACGCCGTCACACACGACATCCGCACGCCGCTCACGTCGATCAAAGCATCGGTCACGACTCTCCTCGATGAGGCGCACGGGATAACGATTGAGGGGCGACCACTCGCGCTCGGCGCGGAGGCGCGGCGGGACATGCTGGAAGTGATTGACGAAGAAAGCGACCGCCTCAGCCGCTTCGTCGAAGGCTTGGTCGAGTTGGCCCGCATCGAGGCCGGCGAGTTGCGGTTGCGGCGTCGCTGGGGGGCGGTTGATGAGATCGTCGCCACGGCGCTCGAACGCGCCAAACCCTTAACGCGCGGCCGCCGGCTGTCGGTGTCGATTGAACGGGAATTGCCGATGGCGCGGGTGGACCCGCGCGCGGTCGGCGAAGTCGTTTACACGCTCGTGGACAACGCGGCGAAATACTCGCCGGCTGGGAGCGCGATCCGGATTGCCGCCCGGCAGTCGGCCGAAGAGATGGTCGAGATCGCCGTGGAGGACGAGGGGCCGGGAGTCACGCCGCAGTTGCGGGAGAGGGTTTTTGACAAATTCTTTCGCGCCGTTCACGAGGGCGACATTGCCGACCGCCAACCCTCTGGGACGGGGATGGGGCTGTCGATCGCGAAAGGCATCGTCGAAGCACACGGGGGACGCATTTGGGTGGAAGACGGAGCCGACGGCAACGGGGCGCGTTTCGTCTTCACGCTGCCGATCGGCGACGAGGAAGAGTCGCCCGGCGCGCCGCGAGGGCCGGGGGCGGCGGAGTTGTCGCCGGCGGACCTCGAAGTTATGGCTTCAGAGCACACGGCGAAGTCTTCGTGATGAACCGAAAATCCAAAGTGCTGATCGTTGACGACGAGCCGCAGATCACGCGCGTGCTGCGAACCAGCCTGACGACGCACGGCTACGACGTCCGCACGGCCGCCGACGGTGTCTCGGCGCTGGAGACCTACGGCGACTGGCATCCTGACATCGTCGTGACCGACCTCGCGATGCCAAACATGAACGGGCTGGATTTGTGTCGTCGCCTGCGCGCCGTCTCGCAGGTGCCGATCATCGTGCTCTCGGCCAAAGGCGACGAGCGGGCGAAGGTCGAGGCGCTTGACCTCGGCGCGGACGATTACGTGACGAAGCCCTTCGGGATCGACGAACTGCTGGCGCGGATGCGCGCCGCCCTCCGCCGCGCCGCGACACCCCACGTCGCAGAGGCAGAGCAACGAGCGCTCGCAGTGGGAGACTTTCGCGTCGATCTCGAAACCCGCGCCATCTCGGTCGCCGGGCGCGAAATCCACCTGACACCGAAAGAGTTCGACCTGCTGATTTACTTTGTGCGCCACGCCGGCAAAGTGCTGACGCACCGCACGCTGCTCGGCGCGGTGTGGGGCGGAGACTACACGGAACAGACGGAATACCTGCGCGTCTTCGTCGGTCAATTGCGTAAGAAAATCGAGCCCGACCCCTCCACCCCCCGTTTCATCCTCACCGAGCCGTGGGTCGGCTACCGCTTCGACCCGAACGGCGTAGATTGATTCATTGATTCATTGATTCAATCAAAACCATTCCTCTATGAATCAATGCCTCACGTCTTTACGAACTTTTTATAAACCCTTTACGCCATCTTTATGCGTGCGAGCGTAAGATTCCACTGTTGACAAT
>JBOGOY010000441.1:0-4554 GCA_050748185.1 Pyrinomonadaceae bacterium | reverse complement strand
GGATGAAGGCGGAAGGATGAAAGAGGATAGAGGATAGAGGGTAGAGACAGCCATACGTGTTCTCATTTCCGCCTTCATCCTTCCGCCTTCATCCTTTCCTCCCCCGCCGGCGGCGCGAAAAACATTTACAAGGTGGGCCACACGCGGCTATGTTATTGCCGCTTCAGACACGCTTGCCGGTTATCACATTCGCCGAAATTAAACATGACAGAGCCCGGAGATCGCAGTCGCCACCCACCGACGCCGCACGAACGCGACACGCATGTGTTCGCGCTCTACGAACGCTTACTTGAGGTGGAGCAGCGCCTCATCCCGACGGGCCTGCACGTCTTCGGCCGGCCGTCCGCTCAAGCGGAGTGCGCCGATCTGTTGCGGATGGTCGCCTCGTTCGACCGGCCCGAAGCCGGCGCGCGGGCGCTGCCGTCGCTCGTCGCCGAAGGGCTGGGTTTGGCGTCAATAGAGGTTTGCGGGGAGGCTGAGGCGCGCACCGAAGAGCCGGTTCGGCGGCGCGAGCAGATCGACGCCGTCGTGCGCGAGGCGGTCATGCGTTTGATGACTGAAGGAGTTGCCGGGGCGTGCGCGTGGCTTGAGAGCGCGGCGCGGGTCCGCGCTTCTGACGCACAGCCCGTCTTCCGACTGCTGCAAGACATCCGCGGCCAACTCGAAGTCAGTCACGAACTGGACGCGCTCGTGCGCTCGCTGCGCGGCGAATACATCGAGCCGGGGCCGGGGGCCGACATCGTGCAGAACCCCGCGATCCTGCCGACGGGCCGCAACACACACGCCGTCAACCCTTACGCCGTGCCCTCCGACGTGGCTTACGCGCGGGCCGAGCGCGTCGTCAACCTCCTGCTCGAAAGACACCTCGGCGAGCACGGCAGTTACCCGCGGGCGCTGGCGCTCGTGCTGTGGGGTTTGGACAACATCAAGACCCACGGTGAGGGCGTAGCACAAGCCCTCTGGCTGCTCGGTGTGCGCCCCGTGCGCGACGCGATGAACCGCGTGGTCGATGTCGCGCCAATCCCACTGGCCCAACTCGGTCGCCCGCGCATCGACGTGGTGATGACCGTCTCAGGCATCTTCCGCGATCTGTTCGCGGCGACGATGAACCTGCTCGACCGGGCCGTGCGGCTGGTCGCCCAACTCGATGAACCGCCCGAACTCAACCACGTCCAGAGAAATATTGAGCAACAGATCGAGGGCGAAAGGTGTTCGTTCGACGAAGCCGCGCTGCGCGTCTTTTCCAACGCGCCGGGCACTTACGGGACCAACGTCAACTTCATGGTGATGGATTCACAGTGGGAGGGTGACGACGCGCTCGCCGATCTTTTCGTCACGCGCAAGTGCTTCGCCTACGGACGCGGCAGCGGCGACGGGCGTGCGCTCGAAGGCCGCGAGGCTCGTCACGCTCTGACGCGCGCCCTATCGCGAGTCGAGGCCGCCTACCAGAACCTCGACTCGTTCGAGATCGGAATCACCGACGTTGACCATTATTTCGAGTACCTCGGAGGCGTCGCGAAGGCCGTCGAGCAGCAGGCGCGCGCGCGCCCGGCTATCTATCTTTCGGACACGCTCTCGCGCGAGACTAAGGTCCGCACGCTTGGCGAGACGGTGCGGTTGGAGACGCGCGCCAAGACGCTCAACCCGAAGTGGTACGAGGGGATGCTCCGGCACGGCCACCGCGGCGTCGCGGAGATCGAAGGGCACGTCACCAACACCTTCGGCTGGAGCGCCACCGCCGACGCCGTGGACGACTGGATTTACGCCGAGGTGGCGCAAACCTTCGTGCTCGACCAGCAGATGCTCGAACGCCTCAGCGGCTTGAATCCACATTCCGCCCGCGCGCTTGTGGCCCGCCTGCTCGAAGCCGAAGGGCGTGGCTTCTGGGCGGCCGAGCAGGACGTGATTGAACGCCTCCGCGAGATTTTCAGCGGGCTCGAAGATCGCATCGAGGGCGTGGTTGAGGGGAACGCATAGATCGCGGGTTGAGAAGCCTTGTTTAGAGGTTGTCTGAAAAGTCTTTCTTGTCGCTGAAAGCGACAGATTCAATAGCGTAGGGCAACGCCCTACGTCTCATCGGCGATTGAATCCGACCCTGAAAGGGTCGAATAAGTGTGATGCGACCCTTTCAGGGTCGGAATACAGGCGCGGAACCTTCGTCGGGCGTTGCCCTACGCTATTGAATAACGCCCCTTCGGGCCTGAGTGTCAGACTTTTTTAACAATTCCTGAACAGCCCAGCGGGTTTCGAGTTAAGCCGTGAACATCACTGTCCTTTACGTCGGTTCCAGCCTCCTCGCGCCGCTCAGACTAGCAGAGCGCGAGATCGAGCGTCAGTACGCGCTGGGCTTGCGGGTGGCGGCGCACAACCTCGGCGCGCCGCTCGACGAAGCGGCGTGGCGCGAGATCGAGCGCGATCTGTCCGAGGCCGAATTGGTCTTCGTGATCCACGTCACGGACGGTGAAAACTCCGCGCGGCTGATCCCGCTGCTGCGAAAGCATGCGCCACGACTCGGGGCCGTCATCGTGCTCAACTGCCTGCCGGAGTTGATGCGTCAGACGTGCATGGGGCGGCTCAAGTTTGGCGCGGTTGAAGAGAAGGGCGGCAAAGAAACCAGTGACAGCCACGGAGGCGGCATGGCGAGGCGTTTAGTGCGGAGCGCCGCCGCGTGGATGGGCGAACAAGCGCGTGGCCGGAGGCAGAAGAAGGGCAGCAGTCATACGCAGTACCTGCGCTATGTCGAGCGTCTGCCCGCGTTGCTGAAACTGGTGCCGAACGCGGGACGCCTGCGCGACGTGAAGCATTACCTTTACCTCTTCTGCTACTTTTTGCAGCCCACCCCGAACAACATCCGCGCGATGCTGCTCTACGCGCTGAAATATTACTCGGACGACCAGAGAATTAAGCAGGCTGAGATCGAATTGCCGCCGCCGGAGAGTTTGCCGGCGGTCGCCATCTACCACCCGGACGCGCCGAAATTGTTCGAGTCGTTCGAGTCTTACCGCGCGTGGTATGAAAAGCGCGCGCAGAGAGAGCAAAAGTGTTTGCTGAGCCCCGCGCAGACCATCGGCCTGCTGCTGATGCGGCCGCAGATCGTGAGCGGAACCAGTCAGCATTATGATCGTCTCATCCGCGCCGTCGAGGCAGAAGGACTCGCGGTGCTGCCCGCCATCTCCACTTTCATGGACAACCGCGAGTCGTGTGAGAAGTTCTTCGCGCAAGGCGGAGATTCGCCGCCGCGCATCAGCCAGATCGTTTCGCTGACCGGCTTTAGCTTCGTCGGCGGCCCGGCGATGAATGACAGCGAAGCGGCGGTCGAGTATTTGCGCGGGCTGAATCGGCCGTTTCGCTCGGCGGTGAGCCTTGACGTACAGTCCGTCGAAGCGTGGCGCGACTCTTGGACGGGACTCAACCCGGTGCAGGCGGGGATGCAGGTAGCAATCCCCGAAATTGATGGCGCGACCGAGCCATATGTGTTCGGCGGTGTGTCGGAGGAAGGGGGCGGGGAACCGCGGCCGCTCGAAGAGAGATGTCGCACGATTGCCCGCCGCCTGAAGAAGTGGAATCGCTTGCAGACCGCGCCGCGCGCCGAAATCAAATTGGCGTTCGTCACCTTCTGCTTCCCGCCGAACAAAGGCAACATTGGCACCGCCGCCGATTTAGACGTGTTCCCGAGTCTCTGGGAGATGCTGCGGCGTTTGCGCGAAGATGGCTATGCGTTTGAGGTGCCGGAGAGCGCGGACGAATTGAGGAAAAGATTGCTCGGCGGTAACTCCGAGTCTTTCGGCGCAACGGCGAACGTGGCCTACCGGATGGGCGCGAGCGAATATCGCCGCCTGTGCCCACACGTCGAAGAGATCGAAGCCGAATGGGGGCGCGCCCCCGGCGAGATCAACTCGTTCGGCGACGCCCTGTTGGTTCAAGGGTTGCGACTAGGTAACGCCTTTATCGGCGTGCAGCCGACCTTCGGCTACGAAGGCGATCCGATGCGCCTGTTGATGGCGCGCGGCGGCGGGCCGCACCACGGATTCGCCGCCTTTTACGCTTACCTGAAAGATGTTTTTCAAGCCGATGCGGTCGTCCACGTCGGGACGCACGGCGCGCTCGAATTCATGCCCGGCAAACAGGTCGGGCTCTCAGAGAATTGCTGGCCCGACCGGCTGATCGGCGCGCTGCCGCACGTCTACGTGTACAGCGTCAACAACCCCTCGGAAGGCACGATCGCGCGCCGCCGCTCTTACGCCGAGTTGATTTCCTATCTCACTCCCCCGGTCGAAGACGCCGGGCTCTATCGCGAGTTGGCGTCGATGAAAGAAATGTTGCTCGCTTACCGGCAAGCGCAGGACGAAGGTGAGCGCGAACATTTATATAAGAGCATTGTCAGGCAGGCGGAGGCGCTGCACTTGTAGAGAAGACCTCTTGCAACCGTGTTTGCATTGCGGCTGTGCCGCCTGATGTGCGGGAAAGGCTCTGCCTTTCCGCGAAGTTGCTCCACTCTTCGTGCGGCTACGCCGCCGTGCGAGGCGCAGCCTCGCTGGTAATGAAGAATGCGCG
>JBOGOY010000440.1:0-4558 GCA_050748185.1 Pyrinomonadaceae bacterium | reverse complement strand
CTTATGAACTTCATCCAGAAGCTAATTCGCCCGCGCCTGCCGTCGGCCGCCGTGGGGCTGTCGGGTGAGAGCGCCGCGGTGGTCTCGCTTGAGCGGCGGCGCGACGCGCTCGTCGTCAAGCGCGCGGCCCACGTCGCGCTGTCCGAAGGGTTGGTCACGCCGAGCTTTGATGAGTTGAACGTCGCGGACCCGCGCGAACTGGCCGACGTGCTGGGTGAATTGGTGACGAGCGCCGGGATGCCGAAGCGCCACCGCTGGTCGGTCGCGCTGCCCGAAGGCGCGACGCGCACCGCTATCCTGACGATGGAGGGCGCGCCGTCTTCGAGCGCCGAGCGCGAAGAGATGTTGCGCTGGAAGACCGAGCGCAGTTTCGGCACGGCGCTGGACGAGTTGCGCGTCACGCGGCAGCGACTGCGGCCGGACGCGCAGGGGCGCACGCGATACCTTGCGTCGGCCGTCCGCCTGCCGGTCTTGAACGAGTACGAGGCCGTCTTCGCGTCGCTCGACTGGCACGCGGGGCTGGTCCTGCCGCGCCACATGGGTGAGGCGTGGTGGCTGATGAAGAATCGCGCGGCCACGTCGGATGCGCTCGTCGTCAGCGCGCACCCGGAAGGCTTCACCGCCGTGCTGCTGCGTGCCGGCCAGCCCTTACTGGTCCGCAGCGTCGCCTGCGACGCCGAAGACTGCTCGGACGAACTCTATCGCTTCCTGCTTTTCTACCGTGATCGCCTGACCGCACTCCCGGCCGCCGAGTCGGACGCGGGTGCGCCCGCCGGCGAGACGATCGAACAGTTGCTCGTCGCGGGGCATGGCATCGAGCCGCAGCAGGCCGCGCGCATCGTCGAAGAAACTTTGTCAGTCGCCCCGCGCCTCGTCCACGCCGAAGACGTGCGGCTCGCGTTGCCGGCCGGCGATCTCTCATTCGGCCTCGTCGCCGCGCCCGCCGGGCTGGCCGCGTTAGCGTATGCCTAAGTCCAAAGTCCAAAGTCGGATTACCGAGTGACTTTGGACTTTGGACTTGAAACCTTGGACTTGTTCGTGGCGTAAGAGCAAAGTTAGCCAAAATTATGAGCGCATATTCCCCTACCTTTGAGAGTTTCGTGTCGGTCGCGGACTGTGATCTGGTCACGCGGGCGATTGCCGGGAGCGAGGGCGGCTTTGAAGAGTTGGTGCGACGCTATCAGCGCCCGATCGCCTCCTACATTTACCGCATGACCGGCGATTATGAGGCCGCGCTCGATCTCACCCAAGACGTTTTCATCAAAGTCTACAACTCGCTCGCCCGCTACCGCCCCGAGTACAAATTCTCGACTTGGATTTACCGCATCGCGCACAACACGGCGATCGACCACCTGCGCCGCCATTCGACCACGCGAGAGCAAGACCTGACCGCCCAATCGGAAGACGGCCCCTACGAGCGGCCCGTGCCGAGCGGCGCGCCCACGCCCGAGCAGCAGTGTGTCAGCGCCGAGCGTCGCGCCGAAATCGAGGACGTAGTGCAGGCGCTGCCCGCCGCCTACCGCGAACTGATCCTCTTGCGCCACGCGCATGATATGAGCTACGACGAGATCGCCGAAGTGACCGGGCTCCCCCTCGGCACAGTCAAGAACCGCATCTTCCGCGCCCGCGAGGCCATGCGCCAACCGCTGGTCGAGCGCGGCATCACGGGGATGTGAGGCGCGGTTTCAAGTTTCAGTTTTCAAGTCATACTCCGCAAACCTGAAATCTGAAACTTCAAACCTGCCTTCTCACCGAGAGCATGACGAAGCAAACCGCATTGCCGCAGAGTGAGCCACCGCCGTGCCCGTTCGGGGCGCAGGCGGCGGCGTATCTTGACGGTGAGTTGGGGGACGACGCCGACGAAGAATTTGAGCGTCACGCTGCCTCGTGCGCCTCGTGCTCGGGTGTGCTCGCCGAACAACGACGCCTGCTCTGCGCGCTGGACCAAGCCTTCGCGCAGCACGCGCGGAAAGAATTTTCACTCCCCACCAACTTCACCGAGGTCGTCAAGGCGCGGGCACAGTCGGACATGAGTTGCGTGCGTCGCCCGTCGGAAAAAAGGCGCGCGTTGCTGTTGTGCTTGTTGCTCGCGCTTGCCTCGTTCGGGCTCCTCGGCGCGGCCGGCTTCGGCGCGGCGCTCGCCCCGATCGGAGCCGCGTGGAAAGCCCTCTCGACGGCGATCACACTGATCGGTAACACGCTGCTAGAGGCCTCGGCCGGCGCGGCGTGCGTGACACGCGCCGTCGGCGGCCGCCTCGTCAACGATCAGCCGGGCGCGGGCCGCTTCGTCGCTTACGCTTTCTTCGCCCTTGCTATCGCACTGCTCTTACGCCTGATCCTCAGCTACCACCGCGCGCAAAAAGAGCGCGCCTCCGACTAAAAACCTTCCCTGTGCCGTTCACGTATTACCGGCGCCATTTGATGACCCACATCATTTGCGAGCAGCCGGGGATCACTTGAACGTCAACCTCTACGCTTACGAGTCTCGGGTATTGTTCTATTGCGCGCCGTCGTTGCGGTCGGCGTTCGCGCGCACACTCGTGCTCGCCTGCCTGCTGTCGGCCGCCGCCTTCGCCGTGTGCGCCCAGACCTCCGAGGCTTCTCCGCACACTGCGCTGTCGCCGGCCCCGCCGATGCAAACCGCGGGCGAAGCTTTGGTCGTTGAGGGCGAGAGCGCGAAGGACGTGTTCGGGCTGGGGCGCTCGGTCGTCGTGCGCGGGAAGGTGACACATGGCGTGGTCGCGTTCGGCGGCGACATCATCGTCGAGGGGCGCGTCGAGGGCGACGTGGCGACGCTGGGCGGCTCGATCATTCAGCGCGAAGGCTCTTACATCGGCGGCGACGTGTGGGTGCTGGGCGGCGTCTATCACCACAAAGGCAAAGTCGCGCCGGGGAGAAGAGAAGGCAGCGCGACGGTCGTTTACGCGGGCTATGAGGAGGAACTGCGCGGCTTGGCGCGCGAGCCCGCTTCGCTGCTGACTCCGAGCTTCACCCCCGCCTCGCTGGGCCTGCGCGTGCTCTCGATCCTCTTCTGGTTCATCGTCTCGCTGGCGCTGACGGCCGCTACCCCCGGCGCGATCGGCCGCGCCGCCGCGCGCTTACAGATGACTAGTTTGCGCGTGGCGATCATCGGGCTGGTGGGCGCGTGCGTGATGGCCTTTGGCGTGCCCGCACTGCTGCGCGTTTTGCCGCCCGCCGTCGGGGCGCTCGTCTTCGCGACGGCGATCCTCCTTCTTCTCGTCTCCTTTCTCTTCGGCCGCGTGGCGATCCACGCCGCGACGGGGCGTTGGCTTCAGCGCCGTCTGCTCTCGGAAAAACACCGCTCCGAATCCGTCGCCCTGCTGCTCGGTGCGGCCTTCTGGACCATCGTCCTGACCCTGCCTTACGTCTGGGTGCTCGCCGTCAGCTCGCTCGGCGTCATCAGCCTCGGCCTCGCCCTCACCGCGCGCTACCGCCTCACTTGGAAACCCGTCAGGGGCGAAGGTTAAGGCGGCCGCCAAATTTCCCCCCCAGTCATAAAAAACTCGTAACCGATCCGGCCTTACCCACGTCTAACTTTTGGCCCCCCAACAGGCGGTTTCCTTAAATTTTGGTAACAACGGCACTGGCCGGGCGTAAACACACTCTCTGGGCGCGCCCCGGCGCAGCCGAAAAGCAGGATAATATTTATGAAAAAGTTATTGCAGACCGTCACCCTCTCGTCCTGCCTGACGATGGCCTTTTCAGCCGTCGCTTTCGCGCAGACGGCCGGCGGAGCGGCCCCCGTCGCCAGCCCGTCGCCATCTGCCGGCGGCGTGACGGCGAATCAGATCGTCGGCGAAGTGACGGCGGTCGATCAGGCCAGCAACGCCATGATGGTCAGGGCTGACGGTGGCGGCGGCGCTGTCATCGTCCTGCTCACTGATAAGACGGCTTACTATCGGGCTAAGTCGGACGCGATGCAGCGGGCGGAGACGGCCAAGATCACGCCGGCCGACCTGAACAAAGTTGTCTTGTCAGATATTGGCGTCGGCGATCGCGTCGTGGTGTTGGGCAAAGTGGCGGACGATAAAAAGTCGGTCCCGGCGCGCGTCGTGATCGCGACGACCAAGGCCGAAATCGCCGTCAAGCACGAGACCGACCGAGAACAGTGGCGCAGCCGCGGCATCGTCGGCACGATCACGGCCGTCAACCCTGAAACCAAAGAGGTCACCGTCAACGTCCGCTCGCGCGAAGGGATGAATCCGGTCGTCGTCGTGGCGGGCGGCGAAAAGATCTTGTTCCGACGTTATGCGCCTGATTCGGTCAAGTTCGCCGACGCCAAGCCCGGCACGTTCACCGAACTAAAGGCCGGGGACCAGCTCCGCGCTCTCGGCGAGCGCAGCCCCGACGGGGCGCGTTTCACGCCCGCGGAGATCGTCTCCGGGTCTTTCCAACAATTGCTCGGCACGGTCGTCTCCGTCAGCCCCGAAACCAACGAAGTGAAGATCACGGGCGTGCAGGACAAAAAACCTTTCACGGTCGTCGTCAGGGCTGACACGCAATTGAAGCGCCTGCCCCCGCAGATCGGAATGATGAT
>JBOGOY010000439.1:0-4562 GCA_050748185.1 Pyrinomonadaceae bacterium | reverse complement strand
GTGTCCGGGGCCGGGTTCGCCGCGAGTTGCTGCACGAGCGCCGGGCCGAGCGTTGCCGCTGCGGCCCGCGCGCCGGCAGATAGCGTCAGGCAGAGAATAAAGGTGGCAAAGATGGCCGAAAGTCTTCTCATGTCGAATTCACTCTCCGGTTCAGGTCTCCCGCGTCGGGCGGTTCGGAAGCGGTCATGAAACCACGCCGCGCCCACATCTGCTTCTTGACGGGTAGAGAATAGGAAAAGGGAATTGAGGAAAACTTGAGGCCGGCCGGCCGGGTGGAGAATGGCGGATTAGGGCGGAAAAACGCGGCGGGCGGACAGAGCCGCCGACTTGAGGAATTCTTGAGCCGGCCGGAGCGAAAGGAGAAGGGCGAAAGGGGAAGGGAGAAAGTGTGGACACGCCTGTGGCGTGAATGTGGAAAACAGATTCAGAGCGCATCCCTGTCCTGACTTTCTCCCTTCCCCTTTCGCCTTTCCCCTTTTTTGATCGTGCCGTGAGGGTCGCCGAAGTGGTACGCTGTCAGCAGGCAAGGAAGCGGGGCGTCCGCATTCGTGGAGCCTTACAATTTTATGTCGCGCGGCGAATCACGGCGGCGCGGGCGAAGGCGGGGAGATGTCGATGAGTACGGGAACAGGGGCGGAGGCGGTGCGCGAGCGCGAGTGCATCCACCGCAAACAGGGAGCGGCCGGCGGCTTTTACACCGGCGAAGAATTTGTGGCGCGCTTGCAGCGACTGCGGGGCAAAGAGGCGACGGAGTTGACGCGTAAGGTCGGCGCTTTCTTCTGGGCCGACGCGCCGCGCATCCGCGTCTGGCTGTGCACCGACTGCGCCGCCGAACTCGACATCTGAGCCGCCTTCCCGCGCCGGCCAGATGAGTCACCTCAGCTTATGCGCCTCGGCCGAGGCCCGTAGAAGGTAGCCAGTGGCAGCGCGAACGACAGTGAGCGCGCAGCTTCTTGGGGCAAGCCCCCGCGCCCCCGCCGGGCCGTGTCATTGAATGAAGGACGCTGTGATCTTAAATCTCAAATTTGAAATCTCAAATCTCAAATTTGAAGTTTCAGCGCTTGCCGCTGCCACAGGATCGAGCCTTCGATCAACTTCGTTAATTCAATGTCATTACCTTCAGGGCGCGAACCCTGTAGGAACCCCGACGCCACAGGCCGCGCGCTTGCGCTGACGCTCCGGCGCGTGGCCTGTTGTGGCTACCCTCTCCCGCCCCTTCCGGGACACCTCCCTTCTGACTTAACTTGCGACTTCAAAGTTCTCAACGATCACCTGTCAGACGCGCACGCGCCGCCCACCCTTGTCGCCTCCGAACAGCGTGTGACAAATCAGCGCCGGCCGGCATCAAAGTCAGGACATGATGACTGCGTGGCAAGTTGATTTACTACTTGGTGTGCTCGTGCTGCTGGGCGCGTGGCGCGGCTGGCAACGTGGCTTCATCTTCGCGCTGCTCGATCTGGTGCGTTGGGTGGGGAGCCTGCTGCTCGCGCTCAGATTCTACCGGCCGGTCGCCGACTGGCTCGGCCCGCGTCTCGGCTGGGCCGGCGCGTGGGACGCGCCCCTCGCCTTCCTGCTGGTCGCGCTGGCCGCGGGCACGTTGATCCAACTCGCGGGTTATCTGCTGTTGCGGCGACTGCCGGAAGAGACTCACCGGCGGCGGATTAACCGCATCCTCGGCGTGGCGCCGGGCGTGGGCGGCGGGCTCATCTCGGCGGCGATCGTCGCCTCGGTGTTGCTGTCGCTTCCGCTGCCCGACGTGGCGCAGGAAGGCGTGCGCGGCAGTCGGGTCGTCAATCGTTTGGCGACGCTGACCGATCGCCTCGAAACTTCGCTCGGCCCCGACTTAGGCGCGGCGATCCAGCAGACGCTCAACCGTCTGACGATCCGACCCGAATCGAGCGAGCGCGTCGATCTGCCTTTCACCGTTGCCAACACGCGGCCCCGGCCGGAATTGGAAGCGCGGATGCTGGAACTGGTGAACGAGGAGCGCGCGGCGGCCGGCCTCAAACCGTTGGCAGCCGATCCGGAGTTGACCGAGGTGGCGCGCCGCCATTCGGTTGACATGTTCGCGCGCGGCTACTTCGCGCACGTCACGCCCGAAGGCCGGGACCCGTTCGCGCGCATCCGCGAATCGGGTGTCCGTTTCCGCACGGCGGGCGAAAACCTCGCGCTCGCCCCGACACTGAACGTCGCGCACACGGGGCTGATGAACTCGCCGGGGCACCGCGCCAACATTCTGCGGCCGGAGTTTGGGCGGCTCGGCATCGGCGTGTTGGACGGCGGGCGGCGCGGGTTGATGGTGACGCAAAACTTTCGCGATTAAAGAGTGGAAGTGGATCGAGCGGACGGCCGCGGCGGCCGTCCCGGCGGGACAACAGCGGGCCGTCGTGTCGCATCAGAAAGACTGAAAAGTTAATCTTGTGGCGACCTTGTACGGCGTTAGATTCAAAGCATCTAACGCCTTTTGAGGAAAGGGGGAGGTTTTGAAAGAACGCAAACGAAGGGCAGGTAAGGGGACCAATGTGGCGACATCGGAGACGAACGCCACGGGTTTTGAGGTCAACCCTTTTTACGAGCGCTTGCTGGAGATGCAGCACATCAACCCGTCCGCCTACCAGACTTTCAGCGCCGCAACGCACTTCGCCGTCGCGGCCTATGTCAAGGCAAAGCAGGCGATGGCAACTTCGCCCCACGAGGCGGCAGCCTGAAGCGCCCCGCACGGCAAACTTTTGTCGAACAACCAGTGCCGGTGAAGCCTCGTGCGAGGCTCGCCGGCACAAACATTTTACCCAAGAGTGACACAGTGACAGGACCAGAGAGTGACGAGTGACAAGTAACAGGTGACAAGCAAGGACAGTCTGTCTCCTATCACTTGTCACCCGTCACTTTTTACTTCAGCCCATCGCTCAGCAGGCGCACGCCGAGGACGAAGATGAAGATCGCGAAGGCGGGGGCGAGCAGCGCGAAGGGCTGCGCGGCCAGCAGCGAGAGATCGTTGGCGGCGGCGAGCAGGTTGCCCCAACTCGGCTCCGGCTCCTGCAGGCCGACGCCGAGATAGGAGAGCGCCGTCTCCGCGAGCAGGAACGCGGGCAACATCAGCGATGCCTGCACGACCAGCGGGCGCGCCGCGTTCGGCAGGACGTGGCGGAACAGCACGCGCCACTCAGGCAACCCCAGCGAGCGCGCCGCCAGCACGAACTCGCGCTGGCCGAGTTGGAGCACCAGCCCGCGCGTCAGCCGCGCCATCTCGGCCCAACCCACGACGATAAAAATTCCGACCAGCAAGAGCCCCGCACGCAGCGGCGGCAAATCCACCGGGAAGGCCGCGCGCGCGGCGAGGATCAAAACCAGATCGGGCAGCGCCATCATCGCGTCCGCGGCGCGCATCAGGACGGCGTCCACACGACGCCCGGCATAGCCCGACAGGCAACCGACGAGGACGCCAAGCCCGCCCGCGAGCAGCGCCCCGAGCGGCGCAACGGCGAGCGAAAAGCGTGACGCCGCGAGCAGCCGCGAGAGCCGATCGCGCCCAAGCGCGTCGGTTCCGAGCAGGTTGACGCGCGGCGCTTGTGTCGAGGCAAGGGCCGCATTGGTCCCACGAGTCGCTTCCGCCGCGTTGGTCCCCTGCGTCGCGGCCCGCACGCCGAACAGGTGGCGCTCCGTCTCAAAGAGGCCGAGCAGCCGGTAGCTTGCGCCGCGCGCGAAAAGTTCGAGCGGAAAACGCCGCGCAGTGTCTTCCGCGTAGCGGCGCGTGAGCGGATCGGTGAGCCGGCGCTCGTGGACGAAAGGCCGCCAGTGCCAGCGACCTTCAGCGTCGCGGAAGTGGAGAGCCGAGGGCGGGGCCGAGGGTTCGCGGCGCGACTGCTCGCGGTAGTCGTAGGGAGCGAGGAAAGGCGAGAAGAGAGCGGCGCAGTAGAAGACGCAGACGATTGTTCCCCCGGCGACGAGCCGCTTGCGCCGCCGCAGGGAAGCCGCGAAGGGGAACAGGTGAAAAGAGGAAAAGGGAAAGGCTAAGCGCCGGCCCTTTAGTTGATGCCCTTCCACCTTTGCCTTTTCCCCCTTCACCATTTGGCCTATTTATTGGCGCGCAGGCGCGGATCATTCAGCCGCAGCAGCGCGTCCGCGAGGAAGTTGCCGGCGAGGACGGCCGTGGCCGTGACGACTACGACGCCGAGCAGTAGCGGCACATCGCGCTGGCGCGTCGCGGTGACGCTCAACTCGCCGAGCCCCGGCCATCCCAGCACCGTTTCGACGATGACCGACCCACTCATCAGCCCGCCGAGCGAGTAACCGAAGATCGTAATCAACGGGTTCAGCGCCGCGCGCAATGCGTGACGCCTGACGACCGTGCCTTCGGCCAGACCCTTGCCGCGCGCCACTCGCACGAAGTCTTCGCGGAGGGCCGCGCGCAACCCCTCGCGCGTCTGCGCCAGAAACAGCGCGACGAGCGGGACGGCGAGCACCGGCGCCGGAGGCAGGATGTGATGGAAACTTAAGCGGGCGCTCGTTGCCGTCCCGCCGCCCAAACTGAACAGGGAAGTGCACGCGATGAAGGCCAGCGC
>JBOGOY010000438.1:0-4570 GCA_050748185.1 Pyrinomonadaceae bacterium | reverse complement strand
ATGGTGAGTCATCTCGGCTTGCAGGGAGCGTTCAATGAGAGCTTTGGTGAGTTGTTGCAGCAGCCCGTCGGAGCCGAACATCTGTTCGGGCGTCTGGCAGTCTTTCAAGAGATCGTCTAAGACTTCGGGTGAAAATGGCATCATCACTGTTCCTTTCCGCAAGCCGTAGCTTGCACTCAGTTTTGCCATTTACACAAATCATCTGACACCCTCTGTTGCTCCAGTCGCCCCTGATCTCGTCATTCGACGTTGACTGTACTTCGGTCACCACGCACCCTAGCTCGAAGTCGAGTGTTTAGCTATCTACTCGCTCCGCTATCCTTTAGAAGCATCCAAGTCGAACCTTCGCCTGAAGTCCTCTCCTTCAATGATAACAATTTTACACATCTCGTAGAGGCGGCTTCTCAGGCGCACGCCGATGCGATCTTCAAGCGTCTCTTCCGATGGATGAAGTCGCGCGTCCGTGTAGTTGGTCGTAAAGATGGTGAGTTTCCGGTCGTTGTAGCGCGTGTTGATGATCTGCATCATCGTGTCGCGCACCCAGTCTGTCGGCTTCACCGCGCCGAGTTCGTCCAAGACCAGCACTTCCGTCTCGTAGACGGGCCCGAGCACGCTCAACTCTGAAGTCTGCGAGACCGGGTTGTAAGAATTCTGAATCTCTTTGAGGAGTGCGCCGAATTCGTAAAACAGGCACGGTATTCCCTTCTCCATCAGGCCGCGCAGGATGGCCGTTGACAGGTGCGTTTTGCCCGTTCCAACCGGCCCCGTGAACAGCAGCCCGCGATCCACCGCCGGGTATTCGTTCGCCAGCTTAAAGGCATAGTTGAAGGCTTGGAGCTGTGTGCCGTTGCCTGACACGGGATGATAGTTGGCGAACGAGCAGCGCTCATAACGGCGCGGGATGCGCGCTGCCGCAAGGAGCTTCGCCCGGCGCTCTTCGGTGCGGCAGCGACAACGCCGCGCGCCCCTGCCCGGCACGACTTCCATCCCTGCTCCGAAGCAGATGGAGCAACCTGCCGGCGAGTCCTGAAGCGTGGTCTCGGACCCATTGGCTGACACAGAGGTGGCAGATGAGACAACAGAAAGCGGATAGTCTTTGGCTAATTGTGCCGGCATAGTTTCTGGCTATCTCCTTTCGCCTCGCTGTTGCAGCAAGGCCAGCGCCGCCTCGCGCACCCGTGGGGCGTCATCCGGCAGGAGCCATCCGCCGCCTTCCGAACTGATCTCCGAGAGCGTCACGTCAATCGACCTGCCCTGAGCCTCGAGGAGTGCTACGCAGGTCTCGGCCGTCTCCCGCACCTCTTCGGGCGAAAGACTGTGGGCGACCGGCGGCGTGTAGGAATCACTTGCAGCGCGCCCGACTTCCAGGCCGGCGCGGGCGCGGCGCTCCCGTTCGTCGAGCGTGCCGTGCTTACGGAGCAGGTCGAAAGTTTCGTGCTGCGCCACGCGCACGGCCTTCGGCAGCGCCTTCGTCTCGAACCACTCGCGGGTGCGAGCGATCTCGCGGGTGGCGGTCTGCGCGGCGGCTTGTGTGGCCGCCGCTTTCACGCAGGGCTCAAGTTCTCTCTTCAGGCGTTCGACGATCTCGTCCACCGAAGCCGTGCCGGAGTGTTGGGAGGGTGCTTCAACTTCCCTTCCCTTTTCGTGAATCGGGGTGCGCGGCTGGGGGTCGAGATGCGGGATCGGGTCGAGGGACTTTTTACCGACCGGTTTTGCGTCCGCGCCGTTTTCTGGCGCGTGGCGGTTTTTATCTGAGTCTAAAATCTCTGGAACAGCGAAGCTGTCATTAAAGGCTGGTTCATTTGGTGAAGCAGGAGACTCGTTCGATGAAGCAGGAGGAAAGCGCAAAATTTTTTGACCCGGCGTGGCGGCGCGGACGCCGATGGAGGTGCTCGCGCGGTTGAGAAATATCCTCACGCCGACGCCGTTCTTGCCCGCGAAATATCCGATGATCCCGGAGTCATGCAGCCAAGTGAGGGCTTTGCTGGCGGTGGCACTGGCGACGCCCAAAGTTTCACACAACACGGCCCAGGCTTTGACGTGGTTCCCTTCCCTCGACTCGGCCTCGAATCGCAGCACTCCTTCGCGCTCCCAGAACCGCGTGGGGGCGTTGACCAGCCGAAGGTATATCTTGCTCATGAGCGGCGTCACCTTGTCTGCCTCCGCGGAGGTGACGGCCGCGATGATCCCCTCGTCGAGCTTGAGAAAATTTTTATGATACTCGTTCGCCGAGAGCTGCGTCCTGCGGACGAATCTGTCGGAAACATTCGGTTGAGCCGTCATCTCGATGCCTTTAACTTTCTGCTCGACAGTGACTTCGGCCGCCCGGTATAATGTCTTTCGGTTAGACACACAAATACCGGCTCGCCAATCGAGCGAGTTTCCTGATTGACCCGTCGCACTCGGTCGCCAAACTCGGGGTGCTGCGGGTCAACTTGTATGTGGGGACAAGAGACTTCTGGTCCCCACCCGTATGATCAGATACCTACTTCAAATTCTCTTTTCTGGTAAGCCTGTCTTCCCCTGTCTTTTCCAGAGCACCCTGTCCCCACTAGGACACCCTGCCTTCTTCAGGACAGGGTGTCTTTGAGGTAAGAGGGCCATCGGGCTGAACAGGAATGTATCGTTAGCTAGGCCGTAGCTCATTTTTCAATAAAAAGGTACAAGGATTCTGATCCTGACCAAACCTTTCGCCACTTTCCTACACTACATTTATGTTTCTGTAAATACGGGTGAAACCACCAGTTCACCCGTGAAGAGTGCGCTTCACCCGTGAATAGTTAACTTCACCCGTGAACGCATGTTTTCACCAGTGAAGAGTAGTGTTCACCAGTGAAGGCAACTCTTCACCGGTCGTCTGCCCGCCTTCGTGGACGGGTGAAGACTTCTCTTCACCGGTGAAGAGTTGTTTGCACCGGTGAAGAGAAGGGTTCACTGGTGAAGAGCGGTGTTCACCAGTGAAGAATTGTCTTCACTGGTCGGCTAGTCATCCATGATAACCAGTGAAGAGAGGTCTTCACTGGTGAAGAGATGTTTTCACTGGTGAACTGTACTCTTCATCGGTGCAAACAACTCTTCACCGGTGAAATGATAGTGTCTAAGAACGTGGAAGTGTATGTCAGGGAAGGGGATTGGGGTGAATTCTGAGGCGTATGCCTTTACCTGTCGCGTCATTTCGCACTTCGAGCCTCTGGACAAAACCCCTCTCGACCAGCGAATTCATGACGTTGATGCAGTTACGCCTGGTCATTTTTGTCGCGGAGGCGATCTGGCTGTACTGCGTGAAACACTCGGATGAGCCGTGGGCCAGCGTTATCTCGTAAAGAGTTCTCATTACCGCCAACTGGCCCGGATAAAGATACCGCCTCCACTTTCTCGCAAACTCTTCAAAAGAAGCGGGTTGTGCCTGATCAGTAGGCTCTTTCGCGGGTCGGGTAGTCGGGCTCGAAGCGATTCCTTCGTCGCCGATGGAGTCCCGAGTTCGAGTTTGCTCAATCTCCGGGACGGGCGGGGGGAGGGAATCCGCCGGGCTCTCTTCGATCTCTATAAGTTCTGTCTGTAAGGATACTTGGGAGGCAGAAGCCGGTTCTGGCTGCGGTTCGACGGCAGCTCCGCTGGTGGAATCATGGGAGGGGGCGGTTGCAACTTCTCCATCCCTGTTTTCAGGGCGTGTTTCTTCATCCGCACGCGCATGGGACGGAGCGGCAGGGGCGGCGGCGTCAGCAGCCGGGAGCGGAACAGCGATAGGGCCGGACTTAAAGGCCCCGGTCGGGGCGTAGAACTTCCTCATCACCTCGTCAGCCGGGGTGACGTCATCAGCCCAATCCGGTAGATCGACGTCTCGCTCAGACCTGGGTCGCTTCTTCGACATAAGCAGCGGGTTCTGCGACTGGCGCGCTCGTCTCCTGCGCGATGATAGCCTCGGTCACAGCCCGGTAGTCGTCCGCTCCTTTGCAGTGAGAGTCGTACTCGAAGATCGTCTTCCCGTGCGCGGAAGCCTGGCGGAGCTTGGCGTCCGAGCGAATAGGGGGCAGGACTTTCGACGAATACCTCGTTTCGATGACCTTCATGACTTGGTGGGTGATGTTGGTGCGGCGGTCAATGAAAGTCGGTAAAACCCCGCAAATATCGGCGGAATACTTGAAAACCTTCTCCAACTCGGCCGCCGAATCGAGTATCCCTTTGGCGCCCTGAAGCGCCAGCCGGTCCATGTCTATGGGGATGATCAGCTCGTTCGAGTAGAGTAGGGCGTTGTTGTGCATGACGTTTAAGGCCGGCGGGCAGTCAAGCACGACGTAATCGAAACCCGCCACCTCGGAGAGCCGCACCGTCAGCGCCAGCTCGCGCCCGGGCTGGGCCGAGATGATGTTCTCGGCCATCGCCGTGCGCTTGTCCGAAGGGATAATGAAGAAATTGGGGCGCGCCTCGACGACCACCTGGTCGTAGGCCAAGTCGTCAACCAGCAGGTTGTAGAGGGTCGGCTGGGTCTTGGCGATCTTCAGCCCCAGCATGTCGGAGGCGTTGCCCTGCTGATCGAGGTCGATGAGGAGGATGCGGCGGTCCTTGAGCG
>JBOGOY010000437.1:3204-4570 GCA_050748185.1 Pyrinomonadaceae bacterium | reverse complement strand
CCAGCATCCGGCTCACTGTTTCCATCTCGTCGGGGTGGACAAACTCCATCATGTTTTGCCCGACCATCTCGCTCGGCCTGTAGCCGAGCATAATCTGGACGGCCGGGCTACCGTAACGAATCGTCCCATCGGCGTCGAAGACGGTAATGACTTCCTGCGCGTTCTCGATCAGGCGGCGGAAGAGTTGCTCGTTGCGTCGCAGCGCCTCTTCCGCCCGCTTCTGCTCGGTGATGTCCACGATGACGCCGCGCAGGCTTACCGCCATGCCGTTCTCGACGAGCACATGGGTCAAGTCCCTCAGCCAGACGGCGCGCCCGTCCGCCGCGATCATGCGGTACTCGGCCTCGTGATCGTACCCGCCGGTGGTGGTCGCCAGACAGGAAGTGACGGCGCGCTCGCGGTCCTCTGGGTGCAGGTGCGCGCTCCAGAAATCGGGCTCGTCGGTCCAGCGGCTGACCGGGTAGCCGAGCAGCCGTTCGGCCTTGTGGCTGGCGAAAGTGAAGCGCAGTGTCCGGGCGTCGGCCTCGAAGACGATGCCGTCGATCGTGTTGATTAAATCTTCGTACCGCTGCCGGCTGCGGCGTAAGTCCTGCTCGGTGCGGCGGCGGCGGCTAATATTGATGCCCGTCCCAGCGACGTAAAATTCACCTCCGAACTCGACTCGCCGGCTGGCGAAATAGTAAGGCTGAGATGTGCCATCCTTGGCGACGAGTTCCGTCTCGACGGCCGCCTCGCCCTCTTCCAGCGTCTCGCGCAACTTCTCTCGGAGCAGCGGCCACGCCTCTTCGCGCACGAAGTCGCGCCCGCGCATCCGCGCCAGTCCGTCGGGGGAATAGCCGGTCACGCGCTCCAGATTCTTATTCCAGCGCGCCAGCGCGCCGTCGGCCCTGAACACGTAGAAGACGCCCGGCAGTTGGTCGAGCAGCAAGCGCGCGAAGCCCTGCTCATCAAGCAACGTCTCCTCGTTCTGGCTGCGCGGTTGGCGGTCAGAGTTTTCGTCAGGCATAAAACTCTCCCCCGGCCCAGTCTGATGACGGCGGAACGAAATGGCGGCAGCGAGGTTAAGAGCGCAACTGAATGTTGTACGTCTTGATTTTCGAGTTGAGCGTTGTAGCGTTCATTCCGAGCAGGCGCGCCGCGCGCGACTGGTGGCCGCCGGTCTGCTCCAGCGCGCGCCGGATGAGATCGATCTCGAAGCGGCGCACCTCGTCGTAAAAGTCTATCCCGCGCGCCACGTCCAGTGCCGCCGCGCTCTGGCTCTCGGCCGCACCGAGCGATCGCCGCGGATCGGAGATCTCGGTCGGCAGGCAGCCAACGGCCAACTCTGTGCCCGGCGCGATGACCACCGCGCGTTCGATGACGTTCT
>JBOGOY010000437.1:0-3194 GCA_050748185.1 Pyrinomonadaceae bacterium | reverse complement strand
TTGCCGGGCCACGTGTAGGCTTCCATCAGGGCCAGTGCCTCGGGCGGCAGTTGTTCGGAGATTTCGCGCCGGTTCTCCTCGTTGTACTTACGGATGAAGTGCTGCGCCAGCGGCAGAATGTCTTCGCGCCGCTCGCGCAACGGCGGCAACTCAATCGGCACGACGGCCAGACGATAATACAAATCCTCGCGGAACGCGCCCTGCCGAACGGCCTCTTTCAAGTCAATGTTGGTGGCCGCGACGATCCGCACGTCCACCTTACGCGGGCTGACGTCGCCGAGCGGGGTGAATTCGCGCTCCTGTAAGACGCGCAGCAGACGCGCCTGCGTCTCGGGTGGGATGTCGCCGATTTCATCGAGGAAGAGCGAGCCGCCGTCGGCCACCTCGAATAAGCCTTTCTTCGCGGCGACCGCGCCGGTGAACGCGCCCTTGGTGTGGCCGAACAACTCGGACTCCAACAACTCCGAAGGGATGTTCGACGAGTTGACGGTGACGAAGGTCCGGCTCGCGCGCGGGCTCTGCTCGTGGATGGCCTTGGCGATCAATTCTTTGCCGGTGCCGCTCTCGCCCGTGATGAGCACGGTCGAGCGCGCGGGCGCGACCTGCTCGACGAGTTGGAAGATGACTTGCATCTTTTCGGAGCGGCCGACGATCTCGCCGCGGTTGACGCTGCGGCTCATCGCGCGGCGCAGGGTTTGTCGCTCTTCATCCTTGCGCCGGCGCTTGATGCCGGCGGCGACGACCTGCGTCACCTGCTCGTTCTGGAAAGGCTTGCGGACGCACCCGAACGCCCCGCGCTCCCACGCGGCGACCGCCGTGTCGAACGTGGCGTAAGCCGTGATCATCACGACCACCGCCTCGGCATCGGCCTTGATGAATTCTTCGAGCGCGCGCAGGCCGCCCATGCCCGGCATCGAGACATCGAGCAGCACCACGTCGTAGGCGCGCCGGCCGTAACATTCCAGCCCCTCCTCTCCCGTCCGCGCCAGATCGACGCGGTAGCCCTCGGCCGAGAGCAGCGTCTCCAGCACGTCGCGCATGATTTCTTCGTCGTCAACGACGAGGACCGAACCCTTCTTCGCCATAGGAGTGAATAGTAAATGGTAAATGGTGAATAGTAAAAAGCGGTAAATCGTCTCTCGCGAACAGGGAAAGCGGTCTTTCTCCATTTACCATTCGCTATTTACTGACTGTTAGTCGCTGGCGACTTGGAGGTGGGCGCGGGCCTGTTGGAGTTGGCGCGCCGCGGCGGGCAGGGTGATGCGGAAGGTGGTGCCGCGGCCCGGCTGACTTTCAACCGCGATGTGGCCGGAGTGCTCCTGAACGATGCCATAGCTGACGGCGAGGCCGAGGCCGGTACCGCGCCCGACGCCCTTGGTGGTGAAGAACGGATCGTAGATGCGCGCGACGTTTTCGGGCGCGATGCCGATCCCGTTGTCGGCCACTTCGACGATCACGATCTCCTCTTCGGCGCCGACGCCACCGGCGCGCGTCTTGAGTGTAATGCGGCCGCCGTCCACGATGGCGTCGCGGGCGTTCAAGATGAGGTTCGTGAAGACCTGCTGGAGCTTGCCGGTGTCGGCGTACACTTTAGGCAGTGCGGGGGCGTAGTCGCGCACCAACTCGATCTGGCTATTGCGGAGTTGTGGCTCAAGGAGTTGCAGCGTGAGATCGAGGACGAGGTTGACGTTCAACTCGTTGAAGTCGGCGACGCCGCCGGCGCGCGAGAAATTCAGCAGGTTGTTGACGATGCCGGTGGCGCGTTCGGTCTGACGGTTAATCTTCTGCAACAGCGCGTGTTTCGGGTCGGTCTCGGCGAGCATCCCCAAAAGCATCTGCGTGTAGGAAGAGACGCCGGTCAGCGGCGTGTTGATCTCGTGGGCCACGCCCGCCGCCAGCAAACCGATCGAGGAGAGTTTCTCGCGCTGCTGCAACTGCTCTTCGAGACGGACGCGCCCGGTCACGTCTTCGAGGGCCATCAGCGCGCCGGCCCGCGTCGCGTGGTCGGGGTTGCGTAAGGGGGCCAGCGCGACGTTCAGAATCAGCGACCGGCCGGCGCGCGTCGCCGTGTGCAGTTTATAGATGTGGCGCAACTCTGAGAGGTTCCACCCGGCCTCGCCGAGCACCTGCCGGAGCGTCTCCGCGAAGTCTTCGGCGAAGAGGTCTTCGACGGGGCGGCCGACGGCGGCCTCGCGTCCGACGCCGAGCATCTGTTCGAGCGACGAGTTGCAGGCCGCGACGCGCCCCGCGTAGTCCACCGCGAGCAGGCCGGTGTTGACCGATTCGACGATCGACTCATTGAACTCTTTCAACAGTTCCAACTCGGCGGCGCGCTCGCGCTGCTCTTGGTAAAGCAGGCTGTTCTCGATGGCGACCGCGACGTAGCCCGAGACGGTGCGCAGGATGTGCAGGTCTTCCGAAGAGAGCAGCGCGCCGCCGGTCGAGCGCCCCAACCCGACGACGGCGACCATCCGCCCGCGCACTACGCACGGCACGTAGTAGTGGAGCGCCCGCCGCACGAAGCCGCTCGTTTCCATCGCGAGGTCGAGGTCGTCGGCCCGCACGATGCCTTTGTCGGCCGAGCGCGTCCGGATCATCTCGCGGAAGTCCGCCGGCACGATCAGATCGCCCGACAGTCCGGCGGTGCGTGCGACGCGATAGCCGGAGGGCGCGCTCCCGTCTTCGATGAAGATGGCGATCCGCTCGACGCCGAGCACCTGCTGCAAACGGCTGACGAGCGCGTTCAGCAGCGGGTCGAGCGCGGTCGTCGCCGACAGTGTCCGCCCGAAATCGAGCAGACTGTTCCGCAGATCGTAGCGCTCGCCGTAGAAGAGGCGGTCGATGCGCTCCTGCAGAAAGTTTTTGAGCGGCGCGGCGCTCATCACGATCGCGGCCATCGCCAGCACCGCGACGATCACGCGCAACGTGTTGATGCCGGGCACGAAGCCGCCCGCACCGTCGAAGCTGTACAACCCTGCTCCGTAAAGGACGAGGCCGAAGACGACCGCGCCGATCATCACGGCCACGGTCATCGTCGTCAGCGCGTAGACGGCCGCGCGTCGGACGACGATGTCCACGTCCATCAGCCGGTAACGCACGACCGAGTTGCCGAACGTCAGCGGGATTAACACCAACAACAGCAGCGCGGCGTTACTGAGCCAACGCTCCAACGTCGCGCCCGGCGTGTTCGTCGC
>JBOGOY010000436.1:0-4570 GCA_050748185.1 Pyrinomonadaceae bacterium | reverse complement strand
CCCCAAACGGGCGCGGGCGAACTGACCCGCCGCGTACTCGTGGCGGCGCGCGTGGTGGCGCAGGTGGACGCCGAGGCGGCGATCTCCTGCCTGCGCGCCGCCCCCGACGCGCTCAAGCGCGCTTCTTCGATCGAGCAGTTCGAGCGCTGGGCGCGCGAGGGCATGGAGTTGGCCCACGCCGGAGGGGCGCGCGCGCGCCGCAGCTATTATGCGTTGGAGACGCGCCAGAGCCTCGAGCGTTTGCGACACGAGTCGGGGCCGGGCCTCGCGCTCGACGCGGTGACGCAGACGCTGCGCCTCTACGTCGAAGGTCTGACGGGCCGCGCCGTCGAAGTGCGCCCGCTCGCCGCCGTGCCCGAAGAAGCGCGCATCGGCGACGGCGGAATTATTCACCTGCCCGCGCACGTCGCCGAGTTCGGTGAAGACGAGTTGAACTTCCGCCTCTACAAAGTGCTCGCCGCCCACGCCGCCGGCCAGATCGAGTTCGGCACGCACGCGCGCGGCCGGGAAGCGAGCGAGTTGCGCGCGGCCTACTCTTCGCTCGCCGAACTCTACGCGCCCGAGAACGCGGACGCGCGCGCCGCCTTCGCGCTCGACGGCTACATCAACGATCCGGCTCACGGCGAACGGGCGCTGCCGCCCGAAGAGGACTCGCGCCGCGAGCAGGCCGCGCGCCGGCGGATGCCCGCGGACGCCGACTATCGCGCGGCCCTCGCGCTCTTCCCGCTGCCGGCGCTGGCCGCGCGCATCTTCGGCACACTCGAAAACGGCCGCATCGACCGAAGGCTCCGTCGCGCTTACCGCGGCCTCAACCGCGATCTCGATCTGGTCCAGAACCATTTGCGCCAGAGCCGGCCGGGCATTATGTCCGTGCCTCTCACATTGGTCCCCTTCGAGCTATTGTTCCAGATCACGCTCTGCGGCGACGCGCTCGAAGACGCCCGCGCGGCCTACGGCCAGATCGTCTCCGAACTCGAAGCGATCGTCACCGATTACCTGACCGCGCCCGCCGATGAAGCGTCGGTCGCCGACACTGTAATGGCGACGAGCCGCGTCTACACGCTCTTCCAGTCGGTCGTGCCGCAGCAGGCGGAACAGCAGGAGCAGGCGGCAGCTTCCGAAGGGCAGGAGGCGAGCGGGGCCGAGTCGCGTCTCGAAGATGAAGAAGATGAGGAGGGCACGGAAGGCGAAGAGCAGTCGCGCAAAGACTCGGGCCGGCGCGACGCGCGCGAGTTGTTCAACGCATGGGCCAACTCGCAGTCGTTCGATGGCGACACCGAACAGCTCGCGGGCGCGGAGCGTTGGGCTTCCTCCGAGTCGCCCGAGCAAGAGTTGGAGCCCGGCGACACGGCCTATAGTTACGACGAGTGGGACCGCGAGCTGTCGGACACGCGCGTCGGCTGGTGCCGCGTGATCGAGAAGAAAGTCAAACGCGGCGACGGCAACTTCGTCGAGTTGACGCGCTCGCGCTACAAAGGGCTCATCTCTTCGATCAAGTACCAGTTCCAATTGATGCGCCCCGAAAGCCTGACGCGCGTCCGCAACGAGATTGACGGCGAAGACTACGATCTCGACTCGGTGATTAACTACGTCGCCGACCGCCGCGCCGACGGCCGGCAGTCCGAGCGGCTCTATGTCAGGCGTCTCCGGCGCGAGCGCGACGTGGCCGTCTCGCTCCTGCTGGATCAATCTTCCTCGACGGCGCGCACCATCGGCCGCCATCCCTTGCAGCCCTACACGCATCCGGGTCGCCGCATCATCGAGATCGAGAAAGAGGGACTGGTCCTGATGAGCGAGGCGCTCGAAGCGGTCGGCGACGTGTATTCGATCTACGGCTTCACTTCGGAGGGGCGCCGCAACGTCAAGTTTTACGTCGTCAAGGATTTCGCCGAGCGCTACTCGGGCGAGATCGAGCAGCGCATCGGCGGCATCACCTACCAGCACAACACGCGACTCGGCGCGGCCGTCCGCCACGCCGCCGCCAAACTGCAAAGGCAGGAGGCGCGTACCCGCCTGCTGATCGTCCTCTCCGACGGCCGCCCCTACGACCACGACTACGGCGACGCCCGCTATGCCCGCGAAGACACCCGCGAGGCGCTGCGCGACGCTCGCCTCGCCGGCCTCACCCCCTTCTGCATCACCATTGACCGCGACTCCGAGGCCGAACTGCGCGACCTCTACGGCGAGGTCGGCTACACCATCATCGACGACGTGTTTTCCTTGCCCGAGCGGATGCCCGCCATCTATCGCCGGCTGACGACTTGAATTTTGACGCGGGACAGTCGTGGCGGGCTCTTTGATTGTAAAACTTTTGCGCCGCGGCGTAGGATTGTCTCACGCGAAAAGGGCCGCCGGATGAGCGTCATGACCAAAGCCACTGTCGAAGATTTGTACCGCGCGCCGGAGGACGGCAAAGCCGAAATCCTCAACGGGAAGTTAATGCTGATTCCGCTAACCGGCCACCTGCCCAGCCGTGCGGGCTTTAACATCACGGCGAGCCTGCGCGCCTACGAGCGACAGACCGGCCTCGGGCGCGCCTACCCCGACAACACCGGCTATAAGGTCAACCTGCCGCACCGCGAGTCTTTCAGTCCGGACGCTTCTCCCTCATCCTTAATTACCCGGGACGCGGTAGGGTGAGCAACGCCCGCGCAAACGGCCGCCGCCGGCCGCATGTCACGCTTTGAGCACACACGCCCTTCCACATCAGGCGAAATTAACAAACATTTAAGCTGACATTCACTCCTCCTTAACTCCCACGCGATACCGTCCGTCCTTAATTTTGTCTGAATCGCTCTCGCGCACTCCTTCATGAACAGATGCGGGAGGTGACGCAATTAAACACATATCACAGTCGAGCCTCGTCCGGTGCTGCGCCGCACACGCCGGGGCGGCTTAGTTCTTTTGGCCGAGGAGCCAACCATGAAATCAGTGAGACAGGAGAACCCCATGATGAACCGCAGTACAGTGGCCGGCCTTTATTCGCTGCTGCTCTTTTTGAGTCTGAGCCTGACGCTGCCTTCCGTGACACTGGCCCAGTCCGGGTCCACCGGGAGTTTGAGCGGCGTCGTGCAGGACACGGCCGGCTCGATTATCCCCGGTGTCAACGTCACCGTGAGAAACGTCGGGACGGGTCTGACCCGCACGGTCGTGACCGACGACGAAGGCCGTTGGACCGTGCAAGTGCTACCGGTCGGAAACTACGAGGTTTCCTTCGAGCGCGATACTTTTAAGAAACTGGTCAGGGAGAACATCGAAGTGGAAGCGTCCGTCCCGCGCACTGTCGATGCAGCGCTCGAAGTCGGGCAGGTGACGGAATCGGTGACCATCACGGAGGGCGCGGCCCTGCTGACGCCGGAGACGGCGACCACGTTCCGCCAAGTGTCGTCCGAAGAACTGGTGGCGCTGCCGACCTCCACCCGAAGCTTTACGCAACTGCTCTCCGCCGAGGCCGGCGTCAGTTCCGAGTTGTCGCCCGTCCTGACCAACGGCAACGGCAACATCTCGCCCTCGGTCAACGGCACACGCACCACCAGCACGAGCCTCTTCTTCAACGGCGTCGACGCGACCAACATCACGAATAACGAAGGCTCGCTCAACGACAACATCGCCCCCGCGCCCGAAACGTTGTCTGAAGTGAAACTCCAGACCAGCCTCTACGACGCCTCGACGGGCCGTTCGGGCGGCGGCAATTTTCAATTAGTGACTAAGAGCGGGACCAACGAGTTCCACGGCACGGGTTATTACTTTGTCCAGAACGAGCGGTTCAACGCCAACGACTTCTTCTTCAACAAGGACGGCATCGAGAAGCCGCGCGCCCGGCGTCACGAAGGCGGCTTTACCCTCGGCGGTCCCGTAGTCAAAGAAAAAGTGTTTTTCTTCGGCGGCTATCAGCGCACCACCGCGAGCACCGGGTTCGTGCCCACGGCCAGCAGTCAGACGGTGCTGCCGGCGGCGCTGCGGCTGATTAGCGGCGCTCGCACGGCGGAAAATGTCGTCGCCGCTTTCGGCTCGCTCAACCCGTGCGTCCGCAACGCCGCCGGTGCCCCGACTTCCGGCTTTTGCCTGACGCCCGCGCAGATTTCTCCGATCGCGCTGAACCTGCTGAACGTCTTGAATCCGATCACCGGAGACTTCCTGATCCCGGCCCCGCGCGGCGGCCTTGCCACCACCTTTAACGATCAGGCCCAGAGCACCAGCAACGCCACGCTCTTCGGTGGCAATCCGCTCGTCCGGCAGCGCAACGTCTTCCCCGCCGAGTTCGAGCAGGATCAGTTCTCGATCAAGTTGGACGGCAAGCTGTCGGCCACTAACTCTCTGACCGGCACTTTCTTCTTCGCCAACTTCCCCGGCTTCGATCCCTTTAACGCGCCTTCCAGTCAGGCGTCGCCCGCCGGACTGATCCGAAACGACCGTAACCGGACGCTCGCCATCTCGGACGTGCACATCATTAATCCGAATCTGATCAACGAAGTCCGCTTCGGCTATTTCTCGCTGAATAACAGCCGCAGTCTGCGCGACGACTTCGCCGCGATCACCAGCGAGTCGGTCGGCATCACGAACCCCGCCC
>JBOGOY010000435.1:0-4573 GCA_050748185.1 Pyrinomonadaceae bacterium | reverse complement strand
ACATGGACGAGTCCCGCAGGAGTGAGAAAAGTCGAAGAAGTCTTAAACGGCGGCGGACGCGCCGCGGCGATTCCGCTTTCCATCGGCGCGCGTGACATCGATGTCGAAATCACGGCTGTCGGCGGAATAAAAGACGGAGGACTAATTGTTAAGAAAACATATCCGACGGTTGGCATGTACTCCTTCACGGTTGGCGGAGATCTGTTGGTTAAAGGGGTAAACTGGGTAGAAGGCAGCTTAAAAGCCAGCTTCGGAGACACGTTGACAGAGGCTTTCAGAGGCAAGCCAGCCGCCGCCGGACAAAGAACCATCAGGTTTAACCACGAGGCGGGTTATGTGGCGGAGATGACGGTGCAGTATTTCGTCAATGAAAATGTGGGCGGCACAACCGTCGCGTTGCCGAAAACTCAAACCACGCCGAAATTAACCGCCGGTATCGCCAGAACTCTGGTCATTCCGAACCAACTTGCCCCCAACACGAACATTCTAGTTTTTATTCGGGGCTACGGAACGACGAAAGACGATGTTTTCTCAACCACCGTGCCTGCCGATTTCAAGGGCGAGCTTTGTTTCAAAGCGTATGACATTTTTACAAATCCGAAGGGCAGCCCGTGTAAATAAATTGTGCGGGTCATAAACATCACTTCAAGCATGTGATGAGTTATGAATCTGAATCACGAATGTCGAATACGCCAGACATGACAACGGGTTCGTTCCTTGGTGAACGAACCGCACCAAGCTCTTTGCTCAGGAGACTTCTTTCTCCGCCAAAAGCGGCAAGCATCCCTACGGGCTGGATCGCTTCTGGAACGGCACGGCCGCGAAAGTCGAGCGTGGGTTAGAAGTCTCCGTCATCTCCGTCGTGGATGTCGAAGCCAATCGAGCTTACGGCCTCTCCGCCCAACAGACTCCGCCACCACCCACAAACAAAAAGAGCGCGCGCTCCGCCACGCGCATTGACTGCTAGCTTGAGTATCTCACGGCCACCGCGCCACACTTGCCGGCGGCCGTGAAATATGGCGTCTTTGACGGCTGCTACGCCAAGCAGAAGTTCGTCGCAGGCGTCCTCAAGCTGGGTGGTCAGTAAGCTGCGTTCAGACGCCAATCTGCTGTATCTCTACGATGGCGCACAACGAAGGCGTGGTCGCCGCCGCAAATACGACGGCAAAGTTTCCTTCGCCGACCTGCGCCGGTTTGAGCCGACCGCTGGCGACGCAGCACCTCTGACGCTCTACACTTTGGTCGTCTGGTCGGTCAGCTTACAGTGTCGGGTGCGCGTCGTGGTCGTTGTCAACACGAAAGATCAGCAGTGGTCTTGTGCTCGACCGACATCGAACTCCCAGCCCACGACACCTTGCGGTTTTACAAAGCACGCTTTCAAATCGAATCGTTCTTCAAGTTGCTGAAGCGGGCCGGCCAACACGTCGAGCAGTGGCGCAGGAGACGGTCGAAGCCATCGCCAAACGGTTGCTGGTGGCCGCCCAAGCCTGCGTCATCGTCTGGGCCTTGATGCGATCGGAGGAGCCGCGGTTCGGGCCGCTGCGCGAATTTCTGATTCGTCAGAGTGAGCGGCTGATGCGCCGCAGCGTGAAGTACACGGCCCCGGCGCTCTTGGCTGGCCTGTGGAACCTGCTGGCGATCATCGACGCCCTCGACCGATACTCGGTCGCCGAACTCCCATAGATGGGACACCTTGTGCACCAGATGCTTGGACTGGCAAATGAAGAAGAGATGTCAAAGAACTTGTGACTATGGCGGCTTGCGATTGAGGGCGACCGATTTGCGGTGTGGTGCTTTGCGCCTTTGCGTGAGTGGTTCTTGTCAGCGGCAGCAGTCGCACTCAATTGCAAACGGCTATAAACTAATGGCGCGGGCGTCTCGCCCGCATAGTTCGCCGCAGGCGAGCTAACTGCTGCCGCTCCTCTCAGCAATGAATGGAAGCGTCAACATTATTCGCGCTCCCTGCTCAATGCGGGCGGGACGCCTGCGCTCCCGGCGTCAAGCGGCAACTCCATTTCAAAGCGAACAAACTCGATTCCATGTCAATGAACAAACTCAACGCCTCGCTTCGTCATTTCCTACTGCTCACGCTTTTACTCAACGCCACAGGTTTGACGGTGTTGGGACAAGCCGCGCGCGGCACAGGGCCGGCGGCCTCGCCCACACCGGCTCCGACGCCTCAGGCCTCGCCCACGCCGCAGGCTGCGCCGACGCCCGCGCGGCCCGCGCCGCAAACGGTCAAAGAGTTGCGCGAGCGCATACAGGAAGTGTTGGACAGCCCGCCGCTCGCGCCCGCGTTGGTCGGCATCAAGGTGGCCTCGCTCGACACGGGCCGCGTGCTGTTTGAGGAGAACGCCGGGAAACTCCTGATACCCGCCTCGAACATGAAGCTCTACACGGTCGCCGCCGCGCTCGACCGGCTGGGGCCGGATTTTCGCTTCGTCACTTCGGTCTATGCAGCCGCGCGCCCAGACGAGAAGGGCCGCGTGCGCGGCGACCTCATCGTGTACGGGCGCGGCGACCCGACCTACTCGACACGCTTCAACGGCGGCGACTACTTCAAGGCGATTGACGAACTGGCGGCCAAGATCGCGGCTGCCGGCGTCAAGGAGATCGAGGGCGACCTCGTCGGCGACGAGAGCTATTTTACGGGGCCGCCGCTCGGCTACGGCTGGGAGTGGGACGATCTCCAATGGTATTACGGAGCGCCCATCAGCGCGCTGACGGTTAACGACAACGCCATCGATCTTTTCGTTAAGCCGGGGGCGAAAGAGGGTGCGCCGGCTGTCGTCACGACCGGGCCGATGTTTGCCGGCTTTCCGCTTATTTTTAACGGGCCTGACATGCCTTTAACAGCTTCGTTCTTCTCGGACGGTTTGAGCCTCCTCAACACGGTAGTGACCGGGGCGCGCGGCTCGAAGCGGCAACTTGAAATTCATCGCCCTCCGGGCCTGCCGTGGGTTTACATCAAAGGCAGCGTGCCGGCGGATGATACGGGATTTTCCGGTAGCGTCTCGGTCCCTTACCCCGCCACGCTTTTTACTGCGATGCTTCGGGCTTCGCTGCACCGGCAAGGCGTGACGATTAAGAACAGTAAAGTGAGGGTTGTCACCGTCGCTCGGCCATCGCCACAATCGGGCGGCCGGCGAGAGCCGCCGTTTGATGTAAAGTTAAAAGCAGCTACGCCGTCGCCGCTCAATACCTCAAGTCTCGTTGAGATCGCCCGCCGCGAGTCGCCGCCGTTCGCGGAGATTGCGGCCCAGACCTCAAAGCCGAGTCAGAATCTCTACACCGAGTTGATCCTGCGGACGCTCGGCAAGCAGTTTCCGAAACCGGACGCCGACCCGAAACAGGCGGCGACCGACGCCGGGACGGAAGTCGTCAGGACTTTCCTGCGCGAGGCGGGCGTCGACACCAGCCGGCTCTCGCTGGTGGACGGCTCGGGGCTGGCGCGCAGCAACCTCATCACCGCCGAGGCGACGCTGCAACTGCTGACTTACATGAGCCGCCACCGCCACGCGCAAATCTTCCGCGACGCGCAGCCGGTCGCCGGCGTTGACGGCACGCTCCGCAACCGTTTGAAGGGGACGCCCGCCGCCGGCAACGTCCGCGCCAAGACCGGCACGCTCAACAACGTCTCGGCCCTCTCGGGCTACGTCACCACCGCGGCGGGCGAGCGACTCGTCTTTTCCCTGATCGTCAACCACTACAGCGACAACGGCTCGGAGCCGCCGCGCACCAACTTTCTCGACCAGATCGCGGCGCTGCTCGCTTCGTTCGCGGGGCGTTCTTAACAGTCCAAAGTCTAAGGTTGAAGCCCAACGCCTGTTTTGACTTTTGACTTTGGACTTTGGACCTTGAGCTATGCGTTTCTCTAAATTTCACGGTTACGGCAACGACTACATCGTCGTCGAGACGCAAGACCTGATTGGCGTCGAGTCGGTCGGCGAATTGGTACGGCGGATGTGCGACCGTCATTACGGGGCGGGCGCGGACGGCGTGGCGGTGGTCGGGCGGCTGGAAAGCGACAGCGAGGCGGATTTCAGTTTACGCATCTACAACGCCGACGGCGGCGAGGCGGCGATGTCCGGCAACGGCTCGCGCTCAGCCGTCTCCTATCTTTATCACGCGGGGCTGTGGACATCTGACAAGTTGCGGCTGCGGACGCGCGCCGGCGTGAAGGCTTACCGGCTGCTGGGGCGTGACGGCCGTGGGCGCTTTCGCTTCGCGGCCGAGATCGGACGCCCCGTTTTTGCGAGCGACCAGATTCCGATGACGTGCGAGGGCGGCCCCGTCGCGCGCGTCGTCGGCTATTTGCTCGAAGTCGCGCCGGGCGAGATGGTCCGGATCACGGCCTTGCAGATGTGCAACCCGAACGTCTGCGTCGTGGTGGACGGTTTCGAGAGCGTGGACTGGCGGCGGCTGGGCCGTCTCATCGAGACGCACCCGCAATTCCCCGAGCGGACTAACGTCGAATTCGTGCGCCGGGTGGCAGACGACCGCGTGGAGGCCCGCGTCTGGGAGCGCGGCGTCGGCGAGACGCTTTCTTCGGGCACGGGCGCGTGCGCCGCGG
>JBOGOY010000434.1:0-4581 GCA_050748185.1 Pyrinomonadaceae bacterium | reverse complement strand
GGGTTACACGACGGAAAGGCAGAGCCGTTCCGCACATCAGGCGGCACAGCCGCAAAGCAACGCTTATGTAGTGTTCATGGCGTTAGCCGCGAATACATTGTCAAAGGTGGTCTGCATACCTATTGGCAGAGCCGGAAGAGATGCAAGAGGGGATGGCGGCAAAGTTGGGATTCTTACGCCCCCGCGGGGGCTTATCTTTCTCTGACGTGTTTGGTCCCACGACGCGGGACGCGGGCTGTGCCCTGCCGCTGTGTCTCAATCGCTTGTCGCTCCTCTGCGCGGCTATCGTACTGGCTCTCACGTGCGGCGCGACTGGCTTTGCCCAACCGGCCGCCCCGCCGCCGGTCCCCCCACCCGCTTTGGTCCCCCCTGCTCGGGGCAATAACCCGCGCCCCGTCTTCGATCTCAGTCGCTATGAAGGGCGGCCCGTTGCCGCGGTCGAGTTGGTGTTGGAAGGCGCGGTGCGCGACCCGGCGGCCGAGGCGGAGTTGCTCGGCTTGCTGGTCGTCGCGCCGAACACCGCTTTCTCGGCGGTGAAGATGCGCGAGTCTTTGCAGGCGCTGTTCGACTCTGAGCGCGTGGCGGACGCACGCATCGAGGTGTTCGAGCAAGGGTCGCCGCCGGCAGCCGGTCCCATCCGCCTGCGCTTCGTCGTCCGCCCGCAGGTGCGCGTCAGCGACGTGCGGGTCGAGTTGACCACGCCGGTTGACGACGACCTCATCTCGGTGGACGAGTTGCGCGCCCGCGCCGGACTCGTCGAGCCGGGGATGCGCGTCTCGGAGCAGTCTCTGAAGTCGAGCGCCGACGCGATTCAAGCCTACCTGCGCGACCGCGGCTTCTTTCAGGCCGAAGTGACTTACGGACAGGAACTGAGCCCTTCGGGTACGGGCGCGACGATCACCTTCCGCGTCACGCCCGGTCAGCAGGCGAGCGTCGAAAGCTTTAACATCGACATCGCCGGGTTCGATACGGCGCGCGTGCGCCCACAACTCAAGCTGACGAACGGCGCGCCCTTCACGCGGGTGGCGCTCGGCGAAGACCTGAGAGCGATCCGCGACGCGCTGATCGCCGACGGCTACCTCGCGCCGCAACTCGACGAGCCGCAGGTCATTCGCGATCCGCAGGCCCGTGGGAATGCCATCACGATCAACCTCGTGGGGAACGTGGGACCGCAGGTCAGCGTGAATGTCACCGGTTACGAGTTGAATGAAGAGAAGCGACGCGAGTTGCTGCCCGTGCTGCGCGAAGGCAGTGTCGATTATTCCGCCATCGTCGAGGGCGAGCGCCGCCTGCGGAACCGCTTGCAGGAGCGCGGTTTCTTCTTCGCCGAAGTGGCGGCCATTTGTTCCATCTCGCCGCAGCAGGGGACCAATAGTAGCGCCGCGCCGCCCGCCGGTACGTCCGAAGCGTGCGTCGGGTTGTCGGGCGAGGAGTTGGCCGGGCGCGCCGTGGGCGTCACCTACGAAGTCGAGCCGGGCCGCCGCTTCCGCCTGACCGACGTGCGGATCGAGGGCACTGACAAGATCACTTACGAAGACCTCGCCGAAGAACTACGCACGCAGCGGCAGAACGTGCTCGACTTCATCCCGTTCCTCGGCTACGGGCGCGGCTACACGAGCGCCGAACTGCTGGAACGCGACCGGCGCACCGTCGAGGCGCGGATGCGCGACCTCGGCTATCGCAAGGCGGAGGTCGAAGTCAGGCAGGGCGTCAGTATTGACAGCGACGATCTGCTGATCACCTTCGCGGTCAAGGAGGGTCCGTTGACGCGCGTCGCCGGCGTCGAGGTGCGCGGCAACCAGATTTACACCGCGGAACGCCTGCGCGAGCAGCCCTGCCGCGCCGCCGCGCGGCGCAGCGAACCCTGTACAACCGTCGGCGGCCCTTACTCGCGCACACTCGCACGCGCCGACGCCGAGCGCATCCGCGGCCACTACGCGCGCAACGGCTACCCGGAAGCCGACGTGGACGTGAGCGTCGTCGAACTACCGGACAAGGGTGGCGAAGAGCAGGTGCGCCTGCTCTACAGCGTCACGGAGGGCGGCAAGGTTTTCATCAACCGGATCATCATCAATCCGAACGAGGGTCTGACGCCCGCCGCGCGCCTGCGAACCGACCGCACCGCCATCCTCGAAGCCATCCCGCTCCAAGAGGGCGCGCCGCTCAGGGCCGACCGCCTCAGCGAGAGCGAGCGCATCCTCTACGAGACGGGCGCGTTCCGGCAGGTGCTCATCCGCACCGAGCCAAAGGGCGAGACGGCTTCGGGCTACCGTCAACGCGACGTGATCATCGACCTTGAAGAACTGCCGCCGCGCCGGTTGGATTACGGCGGCGGCTTCTCGACCGACGGCGGCCCGCTCGGCATCTTCGAGATTCAGAACAACAACCTCTTCGGCGAACTGCGGCAGGGCGCGCTGCGCCTGCGCGGCAGTCGCCGGCAGCAACTGCTGCGCGTCGAATTCTTCGACCCGCGCTTCCGCACCTACGGCCAGTCGAAGTTCTCGCCGCTCGCCGTCTCCGCCCAATATCAGCGCGACGTGAGCGTGACACGCTTCTTCCGCTCGACCATCGATCGCGGCAACTTCGGCATCGTGCAAAGGCTCGACGCCGAAGGCAATCCGATCCTCATCGACTGCCGTTTGGCGAACGACGTGGACTGCGAACGCACCGGCGAGCCGACGATCAACCGCTTCACGCTCAACGTCGAGACGCAGCGTATTCTTGAGGAGCAGTCGCGCACGATCCTCTTCGTCCGCTTTAACTACGAGGATGTGCGTCTCTTCAACATCGGCAGCCTTTTGGTCGCGCCCATTTTGCAGCCCGACAAGGCGGTGCGCCTCTCGCGCCTCGGCGCGACGCTCGCGCGCGACACGCGCGACCGCCAGTTCGACCCGACGCGCGGCGAGTTTTTAACCGTTGACTTCGCCCTCGCCCTCAGACAACTCGGCGGCAACCTCTCGTTCAGCAAATTGCAGGCGACCTACCGCCGCTACTACAAGTTTGGCGGGGCCGCCAACCCGCTTGCCGACATCTCGACGCGCGAGCGCCGCAGCCGCATCTTGAGCCGCGTGCGCGGCACTGTCTTCGCTGTCAGCGCGACGCTCGGCGCGGCCAACCTCTTCAACGCGCAGGACCGCAACGAAGACGGCGTGATCGACGGCATCGATCAGACGCTCCCGATCAGCGAACGCTTCTTCTCGGGCGGCTCGACGACGCTGCGCGGCTTCCGCTTCGAGGAGGCCGGCCCGCGTCTCGCGATCTGCCCCGGCCAGACGAATCTGACGAGCGGGCCGAACTGCCCCGGCGCGATCTTCCGCAACGATCAGGGCGAGCCGGTCACGCTCAACCCATTTCTGGTCCCCATCGGCGGCAACGCCCTCGCGGTCGTCAACCTCGAAGCCCGCGTGCCGGTGGCGCGTAGCGTCCAGCTCGTGCCGTTCTACGACGGCGGCAACGTCTTCCGCCGCGTCGGTGACATTTTCGGCGGCGGCCGGGAACCTTCGGGCGACCTCAACGCGCGCAACCTGCGCGCGCAATGGACCCATACGGTCGGCCTCGGCCTGCGCGTCAGCACGCCGCTCGGCCCTTTGTCGGTCGATTACGGGTTCCTGCTCAACCCGCCGCAGTTCGAACTGCCGCAGGCGGGCGGCGACCCCGCGATCATCCGGCCGCGGCGCGGCCAACTCCACTTCCGCTTCGGGCAAACCTTCTGAACAATAAGGAGAAAAGGGGAAATGGGTAAACGGCGAAATGGGAGCGAAAGGGGAAGTGGGAGCGAAAGGAGAAAAGGGGAAATGGCGAAACGGCGAAATGGAAGCAGCGGAAGAAGTGTTTGCCGACCGGCAAGGCTCGCGGCGGCGCATTGCCTGATGCTCGCTTTGACCTTTACCCCCTTACTCCCTTACTCCCTTACTCCCTTACTCCTTTACCCCCTTACTCCCTTACTCCCTTACTCCCTTTCCCCTCTTCCGGCTTTCGTTTCGCCGCGCGCGGTTTTCGCGCAAGAGGTCGTCGATCGCATGGTGGCGACGATCAACGGGCGCGAGCTGATCACCTACACCGATCTGCTGTGGCAGTTGGCGCTGGAGCCGGAGACGCCTTTGGAGAGCCCGCGGCCGGAAGATTTGACGCGCGCCCTGAACCTGTTGATCGACCAGCGCCTGATCGCTCTGGAGGCGGAGAAACTGCCGGGGATCGCCACCACCGACGCGGGCGTGCAGGACGCGACGAACGAACTCGTCCGCCGTTTCCCCTCGCAAGAGGCCTTCTACCGCCGCATCGCCCGCGTCGGGCTGACGGGGGACCAGTTGCGCGAGATCGTCCGCCGCCGCGTCGCGATCGAAAACTACCTCAATTTTCGCTTCCGCTCGTTCGTCGTCGTCTCGCCGCAGGAGGTCGCCGACTACTACCGCGACGTGTTCGTGCCGCGCCACCGCCGTCAGACGCCGGGCCTTATCGTCCCGACGCTCGAAGCGGCGACGCCGCGCATCACGCAGCAACTCGAAGAAGACAAGATCGAATCGGACACTTCGACCTTCCTCGAAGACGCCCGCACCCGTGCCGAGATCGTCATCCTCTATC
>JBOGOY010000433.1:0-4583 GCA_050748185.1 Pyrinomonadaceae bacterium | reverse complement strand
GAGATCGGCCAGTCCGTCGCGGCCGAGCGACCGCAGCGCCGCCCACACTTCGACCCCGCGCGCACGCCTCGATGCCTCGGGAGTATAATGCATCGGCTCTCGCGTCTCGCCCTGCGGGAGGTAGGCGGCGCTGATTGACATTGCAGCCTTCAGCGGTTCGGGGTGGCGGACGAAAGCGAGCCCACTGTCATACGGCACGTTCAACCACTTGTGCGCGTCGGTCGCCCAAGAATCCGCGTCAGACACTCCGGCCGCGAGGTGTGCCCGCGCGGAAGCAGCGGCGGCCCACATCCCGAAAGCCCCGTCCACGTGGACCCACGCGCCGGCCTCATGCGCGATAGCGCAAACCTCGCCCACCTGATCGAACGCCCCCGTGTTCACATTCCCGGCCTGAAGACAGACGATGGTCGGCCCCGACAACGGCGGAAGCGAGTCAGCACGCATCCGCCCCTGCCCGTCGGCAGGCAATCTCAAAACTCTTTCGCGACCGAGGCCGAGCAGGCCGAGCGCCTTGTGCAGCGTGGGGTGGGCTTCGGAGCCGACGACCACTGTCACCGGCGGCGCGCCGAACAAACCCTCGGCTTCGACATCCCAACCCACCTGCTTCAACACAGCGTGACGCGCGGCGGCCAGCGCGGTGAAATTAGCCATCGTGGCCCCGGTCACGAAAGCGCCGCCACACCCGTGTGGCAATTTCAGGACGTCGATCAGCCAACGCAGCGCGATCTCCTCCAACACGACCGCGACCGGAGAACTGATGTAACTGAAAGCGTTCTGGTCCCAAGCCCCCGCGAGCCAGTTGGCCGCCAGCGCCGCGGGCAGAGCGCCGCCGGTCACGAAGCCGAAGAACCGGCCGCCCGTCGTGGCCACCGTCGCGGGCGAACCGATCTCGTCCAGCAGCGCGAGCACCGTCTTCGCATCGGCAGGTTCAGCCGGCAGCGGCCCGCCCAGTTGGGCAAGGCGATCGATTGCTTCAGGTGTGGGCGCAACTTTGCGTTGACCCAACTCTTCCTGATAGCGAAGGGCGCGTGCCGAAACATCCGTGAGCAACTCTCTCAAATGATTCACCTGTCCCTTGTCCCTCGACTTCACCAATTACTGACCGGCGGCGAGTTGAGGGCGTATGCTATATTTTAGCCACGACTCTGGAGACGCGGCGATTATACAAGGGCGAGAAGCTTTGTAGAGAAAGGCAGGCGGGCTTGCTGCCGCGTCCGTCGAAGATAGGGGGAGATAGATGACGAAGAAAGTGACCAAATCTGACGAAGAGTGGCGGCAGGAGTTGACGCCTGAGCAGTACCGCGTCGCCCGGCAGAAAGGGACGGAGCGGCCATTTACGGGTAAGTATTACGACTCGAAAGAAAAGGGCATCTACAAGTGCGCGGCCTGCGGCAGCGAGTTGTTCAGTTCCGACGCGAAGTTCGACTCGGGCTGCGGCTGGCCGAGTTTCACGGCCCCGTCGGCAGGTGACAACGTCCGCACCGAGACCGACGCGAGCCACGGGATGATCCGCACCGAAGTGTTGTGCGCCAGTTGCGATTCCCACCTCGGGCACGTCTTCGACGACGGCCCGCGGCCGACCAACCTGCGCTATTGCATCAACTCCGTGGTGCTCGATCTGGACGAGGATAAATCAACGTCAACCGAGTGAGCACGGCGCGGCCCCGGCTCGTGCGGGCGTAAAAAAACTAACGGCCGGCGTGAATCTCTTCGCGCCGGCCGTTTTGCTTCTTACTCAGCAACCTGAGTTTCGAGCGACTGTAAAGCCCGTTCGAGCGTCGCGCGGTGCGCCGGGTTGGTGGCCCGGCCGAGTTGCTCCACAATGCGCGACTTGGAAATCCTGACGGATTCCAAACGGGCGTTACGCGCCCGCCCCTCGGGTGAAGAATTATCTCGGCGCGTGCGGGCCTCGGCCGCCGCCTGCTGCCGCTCTAATGCGTCTTCCATCTGCCCTGCGAGTGCGTCTCCATCCCAACCAGCCATACGTCTTGCCTCCCTATGGTGTCGGCGCTATCGCCACCTGCTGAATGTTAATCAACTCGCAGAGTCGTCTTCCCGCAAGCGCACGGTGTCCGGCTCAATCCGTGAGCTTGACGCGCTTCAGCAAACCACGATCTCTACAAATCGTCCCTACTGCTTTTTCATGATAACACTTTCCCGCGCGCGGCATCGTGCCGACGGGAAGAAAAGCGCCGGCTCAGGCGTCGAGGCACTCGCGCACGAGGCTCCTGACGCGCGCGATCATCTCTCCGGCCTGCTCTTCCGTCTCGGCTTCGGCGACGAGTCGAATGATCGGCTCGGTGTTGGACCCACGCACGAGGAACCAGCCGCCGGGCATCAACACCTTCACGCCGTCGCGCAGGTCCAACGGCCACTGCTCATATTCTCGGCGGATCATCTTCAGCACCCGGCCGATCTTGTCCGAACGGCAGGCGAGTCTCTCTTTCAACATCGAGAGCCGCGGCAACTCGCCTAAAATTTCCGACACGGTGCGACCCGTGTCGGCGAGCAGGTGAAGGACGAGCGCCATGCCGACGAGGCTGTCGCGCGCGAAGTTGATGCGGGGGTAGATGACGCCGCCGTTGCCCTCGCCGCCGACCACGGCCCCGCGCCGCACCATCTCTTCGGTGACGTTGGCCTCGCCGATCTTGGAACGATAAACGGGGCAGTCGAAGGCCCCCGCCACCGCGTCAAGCATCTGCGTCGTGGCGAGATTGGCGACGACGGGGCCGCGTTCTTTGCCGAGCACGTAGCGCGCCGCCAAGACCAGCGTGTTCTCTTCGCCGACGGGCACTCCTTGTTCCGAGACGACGGCCAGACGGTCTGCATCCATGTCCTGCGCGAAGCCCACATCGGCATTGTGTGCACGCACCGCCGCGCAGAGCGCGCCGAGATTTTCCGGCGTCGGCTCGGCTCCTCTCGGGAAAAGTCCGTCCGGCGTGACGTTGACGGGGACGACTTCGACGCCGAGCGCTTCGAGCAGGAGCGGCGCGACGACCGAGCCCGCCCCGTTGCAGGAATCCACCGCCACGCGCAGTTTGCGCGCGCCTTGAGGAAGCGGCCCGAGCGCGCCGAGGATGGCGCTGATGTGCAGATCGAGCGCGCCTGTGGCCGGCTCCAGCGCGCGCATCTCCGAGCCCGGAGCCTTGACGTACTCGCCCTGATGATAAATGTCGAGGAGTTGCCGCGCCTGCGCGCCGGTCAGGAAGAGTCCGGCCGCGTTGATAAACTTGAGCGCGTTCCACTCGGCCGGGTTGTGGCTGGCCGTGATGGCGATGCCGCCCCGCGCGCGGCGCTCGCGCACCAGTAGTTGCACGGTCGGAACCGGGCAAATGTCGAGATCGATGACGCGGCAGCCGCTGGAGATCAAACCCGACACGACAGCCTGCCGGACCATCTCGCCCGAGGTGCGCGTGTCGCGCCCGATGACGACGGGGCCGGCCCCGGCGTAAGTCCCGAAGGCCTGTGCGAACCGCGTCAGCAGCGTCGGCGTCAGCGACTCGCCGACGACGCCGCGCACGCCGGAGATGCTGATCTTAAGAGTCGGTATTGCTCGCATGGTTTTTGAGGCGCAGTTACGCGCGTGATTCACTCTTACTTCCCCGGAAGGATCTTCAACCCCGCGGCTCCCTTCAGGTTGAGGCGGAAGAGCGCGCCTCGGCTGGTTTTCTCATCGCCCAGAGCGCCCGTAACGTAGAGTTGGTCCATCCGCGGGCCGCCGAACGCCACGTTGCTCGTGGTCAGGTTCCCGCCCGGATACCGGCGCAGAATTTTGCCCATGGGGCTCAACACCTGTACCTGACGCATCCCGTAATGAGCGACGAAGAGGTTGCCGTCCCGGTCCAGACACATCCCATCCGGCGCGTTGGCGATCTGGTCCCCTTCCTTCACGGGGAGGTCGGCGAAGACATCCATCTTCCCCAACTTGCCGGGGGCGAGTACCTCATAGCTCAGGATGCGATTGTGGCCGCTCTCGCCCACCAGCAGGATTTTCCCGTCGGGTCGCAGGACGATGCCGTTAGGAAAAGCCAGCCCCTCCGCCGCCAAGTGAGTTTTACCCTGCGCGTCCACGTAGTGAATCGTCCCCGTCGGGTTCTTCTCGCCGGAGCCGCCGGGGTCCGTGAAATAGAAGCCGCCCTGCGGGTCGAGCGTCAGATCGTTGGGGGCGCGCAGTGGCTTGCCATCGCATTCGGAAGACGCCTTGCCGAGAACCCTGCCTTTGGCATCGAGTCGCAGCACCGCGCGCTGGCTGCCGTCGCAGACCAGATGCGTGCCGTCGGCCAGAATCTTGTGACCGTTCGGCGCGCCCGTCTTTGCCCAGACCTTTGCCCGGCCGTCGGCCGTCACGCTGTAGATGGTCCCGTGATAGGTGTCGGAAATGTAGGCCGTGCCCGCGCGATCAAAAACGACGCCTTCGCTATAGCCGGGCACCTCCAACACTTTGACAGGGCTGACACTGCCCTCTGGGGGAAGTGTGCCGTTCGCGAAAATCGCGAAGGTAAAAACGACGACTGAAAGAAAGTTTTTCATCACAGTGGGGCTCGCCCTCGGTTCACATCATTAGTCTGTTCAATGCATGACTC
>JBOGOY010000432.1:0-4592 GCA_050748185.1 Pyrinomonadaceae bacterium | reverse complement strand
CTTCGGGCATGTGCGGGTAGTAGATGAGCGCGAACCCGCCGATGAGCAAGCAGAGGTAGCTGGCGATGAGCGCGGGCAGCAGCAGCGGGCCGATGAGATTGAGCAGCCGGTGGCGTCGCTGGCGCGGTAGGCGCAGGGCCAGCGTCCGCACCGCGAACCACAGACTGCGATTCAGCAGTTCGCTGATCGGCCCCCCACGCGGGCGGGCGTCGAGGATCGTGGCGTACACGTCAACCGCCACGACGAGCAGCAGCAGCAACCCCGCGGCGGTGCAGGCCGCGAACTGAAGTGCGAGCGTCGGGGCGGGAGATAAAGGCAACAGGTAACAGGCAACAGGCAACAGGCAGAAGGTGAAGGCGTGATTGGAAGAGAGCGCCGGCGAGGGTAGCTGTCGCCGCCGGGCGCGACGGCGCACATGCTCGCGCAAACAGCTCTGTGCGAGCGTTGCCGCGCGCGGAAAGAGAGAAAGGCAGGAGCGGGAGATAATGGCACGGTCTCCCACTTCTGCCATTGGCCTTTGGCCTTTGGCCTTTTGCCTTTCCACGTCTCACGCGCCCTGCGCGAGCAATTGGCGGAGCACAAAAGGCAGGATGCCGCCGTGCCGGTAATAGTCGAGCTCGATCGGCGTGTCGATGCGGAGGATGACGGGCACCTCTTCGGTCTCACCATTCGCGCGGCGGACGACGAGTGTCACCTCCTGCCGCGGCCTCACCTCGTCCGCTTCGAGGCCGACGAGATCGAAAGTCTCCGTCCCGTCGAGGCCGAGTGTTTGCGCGTTGGTCCCCTCTCTGAACTGGCAGGGCAGCACGCCCATCCCGACGAGGTTCGAGCGGTGGATGCGCTCGAAGCTCTGCGCGATGACGGCGCGCACACCGAGCAGCATGGTCCCTTTCGCCGCCCAGTCGCGCGAACTGCCGGTGCCGTATTCCTGCCCGGCGATGACGACGAGCGGGAGGCCGGCCGCTTGATACTTGATCGAGGCGTCGTAGATGCTCATCTGCTCGCCGTGCGGTTGATGGAGCGTGATGCTGCCCTCGGTGCCGGGCGCCATCAGATTCTTGATGCGGACGTTGGCGAACGTGCCCCGCACCATCACCTGATGATTACCGCGCCGCGAGCCGTAAGAGTTGAAGTCCTCGACGGCGACGCCGTGCTCCTGCAAATAAAGTCCAGCGGGCGAGGTCGGTTTGATCGCACCGGCCGGGCTGATGTGATCGGTCGTCACCGAGTCGCCGAAGATGGCGAGCGGGCGCGCCCCCTTGAGGTCGCAAAACTTGCCCGCCTCCATGCTGAACTTCTCAAAGTAAGACGGCTCTTGGATGTAAGTTGATTGGGAGTCCCACTCGTACACAAGCCCCTCGACGCTCGGAATTTCCTCCCACAACGGGTTCTGCGACGCGAAGTCGCCGTAGAGCCGGCGGTAAGTTTCGGGGTCGGTCGCCGCACTGAGAGCTTGTCGGATCTCGTCCATCGTCGGCCAGACGTCTCGGAGGTACACGTCGCGGCCGTCGCGGCCCCGGCCGAGCGGCTCTGTGGTCAGGTCGATGTTGACGCGACCGGCGAGCGCAAAGGCGACGACCAGCGGCGGGCTCATCAGGAAGTTGGCGCGGACGCTCTGGTGCACGCGCGCCTCGAAATTGCGGTTGCCCGAGAGCACGCTCGCCGTCACCACGTCGTGTTCGTTAATGACCGACTCGATGCGCGGGTCGAGCGGGCCGGAATTTCCGATACACGTCGTACAACCGTAGCCAACTGTGGTGAAGCCCAACTGGTCGAGGTAGAGATCGAGGCCGGCCTTGCGGTAATACTCGGTGACGACCCGCGAACCGGGCGCGAGCGACGGTTTGACCGTCGGCGGCACCCTCAGGCCGCGCTCGACGGCCTTCTTCGCGAGCAGCCCGGCGGCCATCATCACGCCGGGGTTCGAGGTATTGGTGCAGGAGGTAATCGCCGCAATGACCACGTCGCCGTGGCCCAACTCGGTGTGGCCGTTTGGCCCCGGAGCCGTGAGCTTGCCGGTGCCGCCGGCCTCGGTCTCCACGCGGTCTGGCGTGGGCCGGTTGTTCATCATCTCGAGCTCGGTGAACGCGCTCGTCTCTTTTTCGCTCCGCGAGCCGACGCCTCCGACCGTTTCCGTGGCCGTCACTTCGGGGAGCGTCTCCGCGTCCTGCGCGCCGCCGCCGCCGATGGCGGTGCCGGCAATGATCGGCAGCGAGCGCGCCGCCTCGCGCACGCTCGCATTGAGGTTCACGGGGAAACGCTCGCCGATCTCTTCCAGCCGCTTGTTGTAGCCGTTCTCACCGGCCGGCTTGCCGAGCAGTTCCATGAACTTGTCTTTCAACTCGTCGAGCTCGATTCGATCCTGCGGGCGTTTCGGCCCGGCGACGCTCGGCTCGATCTCCATGAGATCAAGTTCCAGCACTTTGCTGTAACGGCATTCACCGGCCCGCGGGATGCCGAACATCCCCTGCGCCTGATAGTAGGCGCGCAGAGTGTTGACGTGCTCTTCACTGCGGCCGGTCGAGAGAAAGTAGCGGCACGTTTCTTCATCTACCGGGAAGAACCCAAGCGTCGCGCCGTATTCAGGAGCCATGTTGGCAATGGTCGCGCGGTCGGTCGCGGGCAGAGAGGCCGCGCCCTCGCCGTGGAACTCGACAAACTTGCCGACGACCTTTTCTTTCCTCAGCAACTCGGTGACGCGCAACACGAGGTCGGTCGCCGTCACGCCTTCACGCAAAGAACCTGACATGTCAACGCCAACCACGTCCGGGGTCAGGAAGTAGACCGGCTGGCCGAGCATCGCGGCCTCGGCCTCGATGCCGCCGACCCCCCACGCGACGACGCCGATGCCGTTGACCATCGTCGTATGCGAATCGGTCCCGACGAGCGTGTCGGGCAAGTACACCCCGTCGCGCTCGACGACGCCTTGCGCGAGATATTCGAGGTTCACCTGATGGACGATACCGACGCCGGGCGGGACGACGCCGAAACTCTGGAATGCCTGCGTGCCCCATTTCAAAAACTGGTAGCGCGAGCGGTTGCGCCTGAACTCGACCTCCATGTTTTTGGCGAGCGCGTCGGGGCTGCTCCAGAAGTCAACCTGCACCGAATGATCGATGACGAGATCGACCGGCACCAGCGGCTCGATAATTTTGGGATCACGTCCCATCCGCCCCACCGCCGAGCGCATCGCGGCGAGGTCCACGAGCAGCGGCACGCCGGTAAAATCCTGCAAGAGGACGCGCGCCACTGTGAACGGAATCTCCTCGGTGCGCTCGGCGTTCGGTTCCCAGTTGGCGAGGGCGCGCACGTCCGCCTCTTCGACGGTCTTCTCGTCGTAGTTGCGCAGCACCGATTCGAGCACCACGCGAATGCTGATGGGTAGTTTCGAGACGGGGCCGACGCCTTCCCTTTCGAGTTGTGGCAGAGAGTAGAACCGGCCGGCGCGTCCCTGTCCGGCGTCAAACGTTTGCAGCGCGTTGAAGAGGTTATGAGTCATAGCATTTTCCAGAAGGCTAAGGGGCAGCCGAAGGCGCGCCCGGCGCAGCCCAAGCCGGACATCGGCACGCTCATCCGAATTGGTTTATCTTCGATTTGACAAGCAGAGACAGCAGTTTAAGTGCGCCTCTCGCCAAGCGTCAAGCACGACCTCCGGCCGCTAGTGTCTATTCGTCCTCGACGGTTGAGCCACAGGGCGTACAGCTTACCGCGGAGACGCAGAGGCCGCGCGGAGAGCCGCGGAGACTTTGACTCTGCGTCCTCTGGGTCTCCTCTGCGCCTCTGCGGTCAATTGCCGTACAGCCGGGATGGTGCGCGGAGAATAGATGTCCTTAATGTTGAGCAGTCGTTCTGCCGATAAGTTCAGCGCGACGACCGCGTTGCCCTGAGCTAGGATGTCCCGACTCCGAACACTCACCGTTAATCGCCAGCGCCTCACCAAGCCTTTCACGTGGCTGATCATCGTGCTCGGCGGAGCGGCCCTGTGCCACTCGCTCGCGCGGCTCCCGCTCGACCGGCTCGACCTGCGTTATCTGTTGCTGTCGCTCGTCACGGTCGCCTTCGGCTCGCGCCTCATCGTCAAAATTCCGCGCGTCAGGGGCGACATCACCGTCTCAGACACTTTCGTCTTCCTCACCCTGCTGCTCTACGGCGGCGAGGCGGCGGTGTTGCTCGCCACCTGCGAGGCGTTCATCACCACGCAGCGGGTCACGCGGACGAGGCCGACGCAACTCTTCAACACGGCGATGATGACGGTGTCCACGTACCTCACCGGGCTGGCCGTCGAGCTTAATTTCGCTCCGTTGGACGCGCTGACGCGGGGCGAATTCAACCCGCGCCTCATCATGATGGTCTGCCTGATGGGGTTGGTTCAGTATGCGACTAACGCCGGGCTGGCCTCGGTTCGCAGCGGCTTCCTGACGGGCCGGCCGCTCCTCGACCTGTGGGGCAAATCTTTCCTCTGGGCCTCGATCACCTATTTCGCCGGAGCCTCCGCCGCCGCGCTCATCGCGCGGCTGGCCGGCACGATCGGCGTTTATGCCTTTATCTTCACGACGCCGATCATTGCCACCATTTACCTCACCTACCGGACC
>JBOGOY010000431.1:0-4610 GCA_050748185.1 Pyrinomonadaceae bacterium | reverse complement strand
CCCCATGCGTGGTCCGAACCGACCGCGCCGCCCGTCCCCGCCGGTTGCAACGTGCGCCCAAAATCAGAGAGCGTGAAGGCCGTCACCTTGTCCGAGATTTGCTGTGCGGCCAACTCGTCGTAGAAGGCTTTGATCGCTTGGCTCACCTGCGTCATCAACGCGGCGTGGCTGTTGGCGGCCATCTGGTTGCTGTGCGTGTCGAACGCGCCGAGCGAGCAGAAAAAGATTTGCCGCTGCATCCTGACTGACGCCGCGGCGGCCGGGTTCGAGCAGATTTTGATCAGCCGCGCCACCTGCTCCAGTTGGTAGCCGAGCGTCGTGTTCGGGAAGTCGATCGTCAGCGTCACGTTGGCGCTGGCCAGCGCGGCGCTCGTCTGAAGCGCCGACGAAGTGACGTCGGCCGAAGCTTTAACCAGCGCGCCCGACGCGAGCCCGCGAATCTGATCGAATGCGGCGCGGCGCGAAGAGGTTTCCGCCGTCGAGCCGGTCATCGTCAGCGGCAATACGGTGGCGAGCGAGGTGCGCGCGTCGGCGATGGCGAGCGGCCGCAAGGTCTGGCCGGTGACGAAGAGATTGACGCCAGCGATCGATACGAGGTGCGGGAAGGTGGCCGCGCCGTTGAACGCCCGCGTCTCGTCGGCGACGCGCCCGCCCCAGCCGGTCGGGCTCACATCGTTCGAGACGGACGAATAAAACTGCGCCACCTGATCCGAGTGGGAGAAGAGTTGTGATGGGCGACGGCCCGAGCCGTTCTGATAAGTCGTCTTGCTCAGCGGCTCGACGAGCGGGCCGGTGTTGCACAACACCGCCACCCGCCCCTGATTGTAAAGTTCCTGCAGGCCCGTCATGCTCGGGTGCAGACCGTAAGGCACGCCGCTTAACGGAAGCAGCCCGCCCGGTTGGCCCGCCGCCGGCAGGGCGAGGCCCGCTCCGGCGCGCGCATTCGAATAGAGCGCGTAGCGTTCGTCGGTGGGGACCACCGTGTTGTTGCCGTCGTTGCCGCCGTTCATGAAGACGCAGACGAGCGCGCGATAGTCGCCGGCGGAAGACTGGGCCAAGGCGTTGACGAGGCCGAAATCCTGAACGCCGGCGGCCAACAAACCGCCGCCCGCAAGCGCGGCGCAACCGGTCTGACGTAAGAAGTCTCTGCGCGTTTGTGACATGACGTTTACCTCTGCACTTGGTACTGCGGTGAGGTCGAGACCAGATAGACGGCTACTTGGGCGCGCTTTCTGGCCAACTGGCCGTCGGACGTGGGGATGGCGTTGACGGCGTTGATGACCTGCGTCTTTACCGCGTCGGTCATGGTGTTGTGCAGCAGCAGCGCGTTGAGCGTCTCGACCAACTGCGCCGGGTTGCCCGCCTGCTGTTCGAGCGCCGCCAAGTTGAGCGACGTGCCGGCGGGCGTGTCGGCGTTGGTCCCGATGCCTGAATAGACGAGCGTGTTGGTGACGTTGGCGCGCCGCAGCGAAGTCGAGGTCGAGAGGATCTCGAACGCCGGGCCGAAGAGGCCGGTACCGGGCACCTCGTAGAGCGGCGTGTAATAGCTGAACACGGTCGCGGGCAGAAAGACCGGCTGGTCCAGTTGGCTGGGCAGGTCGCCGCGCTGCGAGCGCGTGCCGATCACGCCGTCGCTCGGCAGGCCCGGGTTGTTGAAGGCCGTCGCGCCGACGCCGCGCAGGATGTTGTTGAGGAACTGCACCGGTTCGCGCAGCTTGCCGTAGTTCGGATCGGTCTTTGCGTCGCCGCGCGCTTCGGGGTCGAGCAGAATGGCCCTGACCACCGGCCGCAGATTGCCGCGCCCGTTCGAGCAGCCCTCGGGGTAGAGCGCGTCGCAGTCGTTGTTGAAGACGCGCGCCACGCGCTCGACGTAGGCCGGCGAGGGGTTGCTCGTTACGAGGTGCTGGATCAGTTGCTTGCCGATGAACGGGCCGACGTTCGGGTGGTTGAAGATGTTGTCGAGCGCGGCGTTCAGATCGGCGTTGGCAGACTGGACCGTCTCCTGACCGGCAGCCACGCCGGGCAACACGAAGCCGCCGAGCAGAGTCTTCGGATTGCGGTCGTGATTGGTGGCGCGGGTGACGATCATTGGGTCTTGGTAGTTGGCGACGTTATAAGGCGTGCCGTTGATTACCGTGACCTTCGCCGGCGCGAGGTTCCAGCCCGTGAAGACGCGCGCGAAGTTGGTGACGTCGTCCTGATCGTAGGTCGGGAGGCGTTTGCCGTTGGCGTCGAGCCGGGGCGTGCCGTCGAGGTTCAATTCGTCAACGCCGAGCGAAAATAGTTGCAGGATTTCGCGCGCGTAGTTTTCGTTCGGGTTGTTGCGCGTGTTGCCGCGCATGTTCAGGTACTCGCCCATGCCGGGGTTGAGCGTGATGTCGCCGAGCAGCGTCCTGAAGTTGCCGAAGGCGTTGCGGTCGAGGATCTGGAGATAGTAAGTCATCCACGCCGGGTAACTGATGTCGCGCCCCGAGACCACGAAAATCTGGTGCAGCGCCCACGCCACGCGCTGGCGGAGTTGGTCCGTTTGCGCGCTGGTGTTCAAAGCGTTCTGGAAGAACTTCACCTGCAACGGGTACATCGTGTAGTTGTCGCGCGTGCAGATGTTGCGCTGGGTCTGATCGGCCTGTGGGCATCCTTGCGTCGAGTCGGTCGGCATCAGCGTGTAACTCGGGTAGCTCGACATCGGCAGGTTAAACTGTTCGTCGAGCCACGACCTGAAGCCCAGCGCCTGCGTGCGGGCGACCTCGGCATTGGTCGGCCCCCAAGTGGCTTGTTCGAGAAAACGGACAGTGTCGGCGTAAGAGGCCGCCCCGGTGTAGGGTTTCGGCCCCGGCGTCGGGGTCGGGACGGGCAGCGGCGACGGCGCGGGCGCGGGTACTGAGCCGGGATCGTCCGCGAGACCGCCGCCCATGTGGCCGATGGCGATCCGGGCGCGATTGGAAGAGACGCCGTGCAGGCTGACGCGAATGAGCACGTCGCCGCTGTCGCCCAACTCGTCGTGCAGGCGGACGACGACCGCCTTGATCGACTCGAAGCCCGGCACGTCGTTGACGGCCTCGACCTTCAGCGGGAAGACGCGGCGCGTGCCGTCCTCGACTTCGACGTTCAGGGCGTTGATGCCCTCGCCCGCCAACAGTTCAAGGTTCATTACGAAAAGCATCACGCGCGTCCGCCGGTCGGCCGTAGAGGCGACCTGCCCCGGCGATTGAAGTGGGAACGGTTCGGATAGATGCGTCAACGAATCGATGGCGATGGCGCGCGTGCTGTTCGGATCGGTCAAAATCGTCGGCGCCGCAAAAGCCGCGGACGCAGCGACGCCGAGCGCGCAGCAGACTACAGACCAGCGCGCGGCACAGCGCACCACGAACCGGGAGAAAATGTTTTCACTCATAGGACACCATCAGACTGTTGATAAGTGAGGTGCTTTACTGACCGGGGCGACACTATAGTGAGGCGGGAAATACTGCTAAAACTGAGGGCACAAGCAATATAACATAACCGGTAAAGATTAAAACACTTTTTCCACGAAGGCCGGCCGGGCATCACGTTGCGCCTCACTTCACACCAGAAATCAAGCTGTCACGAAAGTTTCGAGGGTGGATTTTAATGAGACTCAGGTCCGCACAAACCCGAAGGTTCGCAGACTTGGATGGCCTCGTCTGCTTTTGGACGGGCGGAGTTGGCGAAAAGTTTGAGTTTTCTGAGGAGCGATGTTCGGTGCGTGCCGGGCTGGTTAGGGGAGTTTGCGAAAGCAGAGGACGAGCGCGAACAGTTTGATGAGGTTAATTCGCGCCCGCCCACAATTTTCCGCTTAACGTCTCAGGATTCAACGCTACTGTTTGGGCGACTCTTCGACGGACTCCTCGTCCCCCTCGGCCTTGCCCGGGGTGCGCCCCGGATCGCCGCTCGGTTGTGCGGAAGCGCCGGTCCCCGCGGCGGCCTGATTGCGGGCCTCGCCCTGTTGATTTGGCTGTTTCTGTTTGTTTTCCTGTTCGGCCATCGCTGTTCCTTTCTCCCTCTTTCGGGTGTTGTGTGCGGTTATGGCTCCAAGACGATCTTGATGCAGTTGTCTTGCTTGTGCTTGAAAGTCTCGTACCCCGCGGCCGCGTCTTCGAGCCGCAGGCGGTGCGTAATGACGAACGACGGATCGATCTTCCCTTCCTCGACGAGTTGCAGCAGTGGGAGCAGATACTTGTGCATGTGCGTCTGGCCCATCTTAAAGGTGAGCCCTTTGTTGAAGGCCGCGCCGAACGGGAGTTTGTCGAGGAACCCGCCGTACACGCCCGGGACGGAGACCGTGCCGCCCTTGCGGCAACTGTTGATCGCCTCGCGCAGCGCGTGCGGCCGATCGGTGGCTAAGAAGAGCGCGGCCTTGGCGCGATCGTAGAGCGCGTCGATGGTCGTGCCGTGGGCTTCGAGGCCGACGGCGTCGATGCAAGCATCGGGGCCGCGGCCACCGGTCATCTCTTTGACCCGGTCGAAGGTGTCTTTTTCGCTGAAGTCGAAGGTTTCGGCCCCGCCTTCACGCGCCATTTGCAGGCGTTCCGGCACCTGATCGATCGCGATGACGCGCTCAGCCCCCAAGAGGAACGCGCTGCGGATCGCGA
>JBOGOY010000430.1:0-4616 GCA_050748185.1 Pyrinomonadaceae bacterium | reverse complement strand
GTGTACGACATGGCGAGCTTGTGGCGCGAGTTTACGGGACTCGGGTTCGTCTTCGCCATGTGGATGGCCCATGCATCCGGGGCGGCGGCCGACGCCGCGCGCCGCGTTGACTTCGCCGGCGCGCGCGACGAGGGGTTGGCGCACGTCGAAGAGATCATTACCGGGTACGAACCGACACTCGGCCTGCCGCGCGCGGAGATGCGCTCTTACCTGCGCGACAACCTCTGTTATGAACTGAACGAGGAGATGCGCGCCGGCCTCGAACTCTACTTCCGGCTGGCACACCAGCACCGGCTCACCGAAGCCGTGAGACCCCTGCGCTGGCTCGCCTGAAGATTGCCGCGCATTGCCGCCCGCACCGTCCCGTCTCAAACAAACGAATGCTCCTGTCGTATAATGCTTCGACGGTCAGCACACAGCGGTCGGCGATGACTGACCACTGACCACTGACCACTGATCGCTATGCGACAAAACATTCAACCCATCCTCGAACGCGCCCTTTCGGGCGGGCGTCTGACCTCCGACGATTGCCACGCTCTGCTTGAGTCAGACGATTTCGTTCGCATGGGGCTCGCGGCCGATGAGATGCGCCAGCGCCGGCACCCGGCCGGCGTCGTCACCTACATCATCGATCGGAACATCAACTACACGAACGTCTGCAACGTCGTCTGCACGTTCTGCGCCTTCTACCGACGCCCCGGCAAGCCCGACACATACGTTCGCACCTTCGAGGAAATCTGCGAGAAGATCGACGAGACGATCGCGCTCGGCGGCACCGGCGTGCTGATGCAGGGTGGCCTGCATCCGGACTTCCGGTTAGAGTGGTATGAAGACCTGCTCTGCCGCCTGCACGAAAAGTACCCGGCGGTCCAACTGCACTGCTTCTCGCCGCCCGAGATCCACAACATCCATCTCATTTCGAAACTCTCTTACGAAGACGTGCTCGCGCGTCTGAAGGCCGCCGGCCTGTATTCTCTGCCCGGCGGCGGCGGCGAGATTCTCGACGACGAGGTGCGCCGCCGCGTCTCCACCAAATGCACCACCGACGAATGGCTCGACGTGATGCGCGCCGCGCACAAAGTCGGCCTGCGCTCGACGGCGACGATGATGTTCGGGATCGGAGACACGATCGAGCACCGCGTTCGTCACCTTCAGCGCGTGCGCGACGTGCAGGACGAAACCGGGGGATTTACGGCCTTCATCCCGTGGACTTTCCAGCGCGAGAACACGGCGCTCGGCCGCCGCATCAAGGACGAGCCGACCGGCATCGACTACCTGAAGATGCTCTCGGTTTCGCGCCTCTTCCTCGACAACGTGGAAAATTTTCAGTCGTCATGGCTGACGCAGGGGTTACGGCTCGGCCAAGTGGCTTTACGCTTCGGCGCGAACGACATGGGCTCGGTGATGATCGAGGAGAACGTCGTCTCGGCCGCCGGCGCGCACAACGAGGCCGACGAGCGGATGCTGCGCTACCTGATCCGCACGGCCGGCTTCCGCCCGCAGCAGCGCGACATTCTGTACCGGCACGTCAACCGGGAAGAAGCAGAGCGCGGGGATGCGAGCGACTCGGCGACTCTGCGCGAGTTGACAGTGGCTTTCGCGGATTAGCGACAGGTCGCATAGTAAAGACAAAACGGGTGGACAGAAGCATGATGCACCGTCCACCCGTCTTGTCTTTCAGACTGCGCTTGCTTCGGCCTATGCCCCGAAAACTTGCCTCGCCCGGCAACGGAAGCCGGGCAGGAGCGGCGGCGTCACTTCTTCATCGTCCGCGAGGGTGGCGACGAGTCTCAGCGTGCGCCCGTCACGCCGGTAAATCTCGACCGTGCGCTTTTCGGGGTCAATAATCCAGTATTCTTCGACGCCGTGCCTTCCGTAGCTCCGCCGCTTGAGCAAGCGGTCACGCCTCGAGTTTTCTTTGCCGGGTGAGACAATCTCGATCATTAACTCCGGCGCGCCGGTGAGTCGATCGCCCGTCGCGACTTCACGGGCGCGCTCGTGACTGATGTAAATCACGTCAGGGATGACGCCGTTGAAGTCATCAAAAATGACGCCGGGCGTGGCAATCACTTCTCCGATGTTGTGGCGCGCAAGGTGTGTGCTGAAGAGAAAGATAATGTTAGTGAGGATGCGTTGGTGTGGAAGTCCCGGGGCGCACGACACAATGATCTCTCCGTCGAAAAGCTCGTAGCGGTTACCGTCGTTCGGCAGCGCGTCGAGATCGGAAATTGTCAGTAGTGGTTCGACTTTGGCTGACATAGCGCCTAACACTTATCACCATTTCAGCACGCTGACAATGTTCGAGAAATCGTCGGTCCACACGCGCCGGTTGGGATCGCTTTCGAGCTTGCGCCAGCGCGCATCTTCGGCGAGCGCGCCGAGGTCTTCCGAGCGGCGCGCGACGACGGCCCACTGCGAAGGCTCTTTGCCGCCGGGCTGGTCGGGCGCGGTGTCGTCGAAGACAAGGGCTTGGAGGCCGCGGCTGCGGGCGAGGTCGGCGACGACGGGTTGCAGGTCGAGGCTGCGGTTCGAGATGTGGAAGACGACGAGGCCGCCCTCCGCGAGTTTTGTGAGGTAGAGGTCGAGCGCTTCGAGCGTCATCAGGTGGACGGGAATCGCGTCGGAACTGAAGGCGTCGAGCACGATCAGGCCAAAGTGTTTCGGGGGCGCGTCTATGAGACGGAGGCGTGCGTCGCCGCGGACGATCTCAAAGGGCGCGTTGGCGCAGTTTGAGAGGTAAGTGAAATAGCGCGGGTCACGCGCCAGTTCGATCACGGCTGGGTTGATCTCGTAGAGGGTCCAGTTCTGCCCCGGCCGGGAGTAAGCGATCGTCGTGCCGGCGCCGAGGCCGACGACAGCGACGTGTGGCGCGGCGGGCGGTAGTTGAAACGACTCGAAGACGCTGCCGAGCGGCCCCTCGCGGTGATAGTAGGAAAGCGGCTCGCACTGGCGATCGAGCGCGGTGAATTGCCGCCCGTGGATCGTGCTGCCGTTCAAAAGCCAGTGCAGTCCGCCGCCGTAGGAGTCGCCGGTGACGCGCACCGTGCCGAAGAAGTTGCGCTCGGCGTGGAGCGTCGTCCGCCGCCAAGTAGCGCCGAGCGCGCCCGCCAGCAGAACCGCGCCGACGGCGAGCGCGAAGCGTAGGCGGCGGCCCTTCAGGAAGTAAGCCGCAAAGAGCGGCACGCCGAACGCCACCGCCAGCCGCTCGCGCTGCGGCAGATCGAGTTGTTGGACCAGCGGCGAGAGCGCGAAGGCGAGCAGGCCGATTCCCAGCGGCAGCGCAAAATCCGGCCAGCGGACACCTCGGCCATGTTCGTTCGTTCCTTCGTCGCCGACAGCGCTGAGAATTTCGGTCGCCCCGATCTTTAACCGGGAGAGTTTGTGTTCCTCTTTCTTTTCGACGCGCGGGCGCAGTAGCGCGGCCAGCAGGATCACCAGCGGGTACTCGATAACCGAATCGAACACGGCGGGCGCGACGAGCGCGTTGAAGACGCCGCCGAGCGCGCCCCCGGCCGACATCCAGAGATAAAACTCGGCGAGGTGTTTCGCCGGCGGGCGCTCGAACGCGAGTTGCTGGTGGCAGCCGAGCGCGGCGACGAAGAGGAAGGCGAGGTGCAGTACGACGAGAAACAACGCCGGCTGTGTCGCGCCCGAAAGATAGACGAGGACGAGGATCAGCGTCGCGCCGGGTATGGCCTGCGCGACAACGCGGCGCGAAATCAACTGACGCCGCGCGAAGGCGAGGATGAGCGTCAGCAGATAGACGGCCAGCGGGACGACCCACAGCAGCGGCAGCGAAGCGATGTCGGTCGAGACATAGGCGGTCGCGCCCATCATCAAACTCGTCGGCACAAAGGCGAGCGCGATCCAGCGCAGCCGGCTGCGTGTGTCGGGCTCCGGTTCGGCCGACGGAGTCTCCGATAACTCACTCTCTCCTTCGAGGGGACCAATCTGACGGTCGGTTCCGCCGGCCGGTTGTGACTCTTGCCCTGCCGCTTTGTTTGCGCGCCAGAGCGTAAGGCCACACAGGGCGACGAGCAGCGCGAGCGCGGCGTAGAGGGCGGCCCACAGCCGGGTCTGCACGCGCAGGCTGAAGAATGGTTCCACCAATAGCGGGTAGCCGAGGAGCGCGACGAGGCTGCCGGCGTTGCTGGCGGCGTACAGAAAATAGGGATCGCGCGCCTCTCGGTGGCGCGTCTGCGAGAACCACCTTTGCAGGACGGGCGCGCTCGTCGAGAGCGCGAAGAAGGGCAGTCCGACCGTCAGCAATAAAACGCCGAGCAGCCACGGCGTCGGATTGCTCGTGCGCGGCAGGTAGTCGAGCGCGGAGGCCGGCAGCCCGATCGGCAACGCAAGCGCGGCGACTAAAAAAAGCGCCAGTTGGACCAAGACCTGCCGGCGCAGGCTGAGGCGCGTCGAGGCGTAGAGCGCATAGGCGTAACCGGCGAGCAGCAGCGTCTGGAAGAAGAGCAGAGAGGTGTTCCACACGGCGGGCGTCCCGCCCAAACTGGGCAGCAGCAGCTTCGCGACCATCGGCTGCGACCAGAAGAGCAGACACGCGCTCACAAACATCGTCAGCGCATATAGCAGTGTGAGTCCGGCGTGGCGTTCCGGCA
>JBOGOY010000429.1:0-4623 GCA_050748185.1 Pyrinomonadaceae bacterium | reverse complement strand
GCTTTAGCGTAAGTGCTCACAATTATCGTCCCTCGACTTTCGTTTCACGCGCCGCGCCGCGCGCCCCGGCCGGCACGGAAGCATCGAAGCCAGCCGCTTGAAGTTGTTCCGGCCTCGTCTGATTCAGCCCTTCCCGATCCGTCCCCATCTCGCGCACGACCGGCGTCTCGCCCGACTCGATCCGCATCCCGTAGAACGAGCGCCAGACGAAGAAGGCCGAGATGAGGAAGAAGAAGGCCGCGAGGGCGTGGCTCACGCCTGCGCCCTGCGTCCGCGTCACTTCGAGCGCCAACTCGACGGCCAGCAGGCCGAAGAGCGTGGTGAACTTGATGACCGGGTTCATCGCCACCGAAGACGTGTCCTTGTAAGGATCGCCTACCGTGTCGCCGACCACGCAGGCGTCGTGCAGCGGCGTGTTCTTCGCCTTCAACTCCACTTCGACGATCTTCTTCGCGTTGTCCCACGCGCCGCCGGCGTTTGCCATGAAGATCGCCTGATACAAGCCGAAGATGGCGATCGAGATCAGATAGCCGATGAAGAAATAGGCATCGACGAAGGCGAAGGCGAGCGCGGAGAAGAAGACGGTCAGGAAGATGTTGAACATCCCCTTCTGCGCGTACTGCGTGCAGATCTGGACCACCTTTTTGCTGTCTTCGACCGACGCCTTCTCGACACCTTCGAGCTTGATGTTCGCTTTGATGAACTCGACCGCGCGGTAGGCTCCGGTCGTCACCGCCTGTATCGAAGCGCCGGTGAACCAGTAGATGATCGCGCCGCCCGTCACCAGTCCGAGGAGGAAGAGCGGGTTGAGGAGCGAGATGCTCTCGAAGAAGGTCGCGAGGCCCTGCGCTTCGGACTGACCGGCCGCGATGGCTTCGGCCACCGCGCCGCCCCGGAGCACTTGAATGATCGAGAAGATCATCGTCGTCGCGCCGACGACCGCCGTGCCGATCAGCACCGGTTTCGCGGTCGCCTTAAAGGTGTTGCCCGCGCCGTCGTTCTCTTCGAGCAGGTGCTTGGCCCGCTCGAAGTTGACGTTAATGCCGAAGTCCTTTTTGACCTCGGCCTCGACGTTCGGCACTTGCTCGATGAGCGACAGTTCATAGACGGACTGCGCGTTGTCGGTGACGGGGCCGTAGGAATCGACGGCGATCGTGACTGGTCCCATGCCGAGGAACCCGAAGGCGACGAGGCCGAAGGCGAACACCGCCGGGGCGGTCATCAGCGCGGCCAGCCCCAACGTGCTGACGATGTAGGCAGCGCCCATCAGGGCGACGATGCTTAAGCCCAGCCAGTAGCCGGAGAAGTTGCCGGCGACGAGACCCGACAGGATGTTGAGCGACGGCCCGCCTTCCTTTGAAGAGATGACAACCTCTTTGACGTGCGCCGACTCGGTCGAAGTGAAAATCTTGACGAGTTCGGGAATCACCGCGCCGGCCAGCGTACCACACGAGATGATCGTCGCCAGCTTCCACCAGAGCGAAGGATCGTTGCCGAGCGTCGGGATAATCAGGTACGACACGGCGTAAGTCAGCACGACCGAGATGACCGAGGTGATCCAGACGAGCGAGGTCAGCGGAGCCTCGAAGTTCATCGTGGCGGCGTTAGCATAGCGCGCCTTCGCAATGGCTTCGTTGATGAAGTAAGAGACGGCGCTCGCCAGCACCATCACGATACGCATCACAAAGATCCAGACGAGCAATTGCACCGCCACCGTCGTCTGGTCGAATACGCCGAGCAGGATGAAGGTGATCAGCGCGACGCCGGTCACGCCGTAGGTCTCAAAGCCGTCGGCCGAGGGGCCGACCGAGTCGCCGGCGTTGTCGCCGGTGCAATCGGCGATGACGCCGGGGTTGCGCGCATCGTCTTCCTTAATCTTGAAGACGATCTTCATCAGGTCCGAACCGATGTCGGCGATCTTGGTGAAGATGCCGCCCGCGATGCGGAGCGCCGCCGCGCCCAAAGACTCGCCGATGGCGAAGCCGATGAAGCACGGGCCGGCGTAGTCGCCGGGGATGAAGAGCAGAATGCACAGCATGATCAGCAGTTCGACCGAGATGAGCATCATGCCGATCGACATGCCGGCCCTGAGCGGGATCGCATAGATCGGGTAGGGCTTGCCTTCGAGACTGGCGAAGGCGGTGCGCGAGTTGGCAAAGGTGTTGACGCGGATGCCGAACCACGCGACGCCGTAACTACCGGCGATGCCCACCAAGCTGAAGAGCAGGATGATCGCGACGCGCGTCGCCTCGAACCCCAAGAGGAAGCCGAAGTAGAGGACGATGACGACGGCGATGAACGCTTCGAGGATGAGAATGAACTTGCCCTGCGTGACGAGGTAGGTCTTACAGGTCTCGTAGATCAACTCGGAAATCTCCCGCATCGCGCGGTGGACGGGGAGCTTCTTCAAGTTCATGTACATGATCAGGCCGAAGAGCAGGCCGAGGACGCAGACCACGATGCCGAGGAGCAGCAGCCGGTGACCGTCGATCGCGCCGTTGAGGAACGAGACGCGAGACAGATCGGGCAGAATGAGATTGGCCTCGCCGCCGGGGCGGTGGCCGCCAGCCGCGCCAGTAGCGTCATGCACCTGCGCCAGCGCGGTGGTCGCGCCGACCGACAGGGCGGCCACAGCAGCCACCAAAGTCAGCGCCGCGCGATAGGCGCGCGGGGCGAAAGTCGAGATAGAGTTCATGATAAATTTGTGTGGCAGTTCCACGTTCGGGTAAATCCTTTCTCTTTTCGTTGAATAGCGGTTGCGGGAATCACGGGCGCGCGCCGACGGACGGAACCGTAAACAGTCCCCGGCGAACGGGAGTGTAGTTGCAGACGCGCGCGGGCCTCAAAGGTGACGCGCGTCTCGCCCAAAACTCCTATAGTCCGTCCGTCAAGTCGCGCCAGAGAAGCGGAATTATGGCCGAAAGCCGCCCGCCCTGTCCATTCGGGGCGGGTGTTTTTGGCGTCGGAGAGGGCGGAAAGTTCGCGAGGCGGGGAAGAAGGTGGATGGCCTTGAGCCAACTTTTGAGAGAAGTAAAGCCTGAAGCCTGTGAGCGCGTGCTTCCCGCCCGCACTCACAGGGTATTGCGATCTAGATCATGTTGAGGCACAGGTTCGACGAGCGGATCAGCGAGTTGTAGGCGTCGATGAAGCGGTCACGGGAGAAAATGCCGCGCTTGGGCGGGGGCGGCTTGCGGTGCTCGCGCAGGTAGCGCAACTTCTCTTTGCCTTCTTTGAGGAACGACTTAGCGTCCGATTCGAGGCTCGACCAGCAGCCGCCGTTACGCGCCTCGTCCTTGTGCTCGTTGAAGTAGGCTTGCGCCGCGTCGATCGACTGGCTGTAGGCGTCGAGCGCGGGCTGAAGCTTGTCGGCGGTTAGTTCCTTGTCGTCGCCGGCCCTGAGCATCTCCTTGGCGCGGACCATCATCGCGCGTGTCAAGTAGCGGAGCTTGCGCCCCTCGGCCCGTTCGATCTCGGCGAGCGAGCGCTCCTTGTAGAGCGTGTCGTACTTGTCCACCGCGGCGCGCATTTGCTCCGAAGAGCGTTCGAATTCGTCGAAGGCGGCAACGAGCGGCCCGTGCAACTCGCGCCCCTTGGCAAATTCGTCGTCCTTATAGTCTTCCTGCTTGTAGTAGTCATTCGCTTCTTTGAGAACGGGCTTGAGCTTCTGCATCGCGGCGAGGTAGCTTTGCGCGCCTTGATCCAGATCGTCCACCGCCGGGAGCACGTCGAGCCCCTTCTGCAATTTTTCGAAGCACTGATCGAAGTAATGATCGTTGGCCGCGCCGAGGCTGGAGATGGTGCGCCCACGCCCCGGCCCCTGCTTGCCCATCGCGCGCGCGTACTCTTCGTAGCTACGGTGGGCGGTTGTGTCAAAAGAGTTGACGCAGCCGATGTATTGTTCGAGTTTCTGCCCGAGCAGTTCGTTTTCGCTCGGCGTGATGGTGGAAGAAGCACGTTTGAGGCCCGCCAGTTTCTGGCAGCCCGCCGTCCCGGCGAGCATGGCCGCGAGCGTTACGATCAGAGTCAATATCAAGTGTCTTCGCATGAGTTTCTCCTGCTGAACGTCGAATGCCGATACGAGGCGTCTGATCTACGTCAGAACGAGAGCTGTCGGATCAGTCGATGCCGGATAGCTCTTCGCCCCTGACCTGCCTAAAGTCGCCCGCCCATTTCAGAAGGCGCTCAGGTTCGGCCCGCCCGGTGGCCAGCGGATGAGGAAATACGGGTGCGCGCCGACCTGCCCGCGTGGTTCGAGCATGCCGCCCATTTGCTCAATCTCGTTCGTCATGCGTTGCATGATCTCGCTGTCGCGCACGACATACTGCGGTTCGCCCCGCTCGAAGGCGAGGCGGTAAGCGAGGGCACGGTTTTCATGGCTGCCGAAAGCGACTTTATACGCGGGCACGCGCGCGTAATACCAGAGGGTGCCGGTCAGCAGGTCGGCCCAGACCCAAGCGCGCCGGTCGCGCAACTCGGCGGGCACGTCGAGGTAGCGGGCCGCAGCCGGCCGCTCCGCAACCAGCGCTGCCGAGACCCTCAAGCGCGACAAGTCGATCATCAAGAGGCCGGGCACGAGTGCGAAGAGCAGCGCGACGCGGCGCAAAGACCAGTGGGGTGTGCCGC
>JBOGOY010000428.1:0-4635 GCA_050748185.1 Pyrinomonadaceae bacterium | reverse complement strand
GCGCGTTCTTCTGGTTCGGGTTGAGTTCGAGCGCGCGTCTGAAGTGCTGCTCGGCCTCGTCAAAATCCCCCGCCTTGTAGGCGCGCGCGCCGTCGTTCAAGGCGCTCTTGGCGCGGAGGCTATTAACCACCCCGCAGCCCGAAGTAGTGGCGACGGTCAAAGCCAGTAGCGCGAAGGCTACGCGGGCTTGAGAGAGCTTCATCGGTTCTACGACTCCAGAATGAGTTGATGAAAAAGCGACGCGGGCGCGCAGGGTAGACCGCCGACGCGGCCCGCCCCAAGGCCCTCAAAGTTAACGACAACTAATTCGCCAGATCGTCGACCTGCAACCCGACGGGGTTCGCGCCGGCGCCTTTGATCGAGTCGATGACCTTGACCACGTCGCCATAAGGCAGCGAGCGCGGAGCCTTAACGAACACCGTCTTCTCGATGCGATCGTCAATCTTCACGTCCGTGCGGGCCTCCATGCCGGGCTTGAAGGCGTTGTTCTGCCTTCGATCGGCGAAGATGCCGGAGAGGCGCGTCGCCAGCGGCGAAGGGTCGTTGACGGAGCCGACGGTATCCGTGTTGAGCTTGATTTGCAGATCCTTGTCGATCGTCACCACGAGGGTGAGCGGGTTCGGCTTGACCTGACTGAGGTCCATGTTCGGATCCGGCTCCTCGGGGACCAGTGCCTTGAAGCGCGTCGGCTTGAGTGGCGTGATCACCATGAAGATGATCAACAGCACCAGCAGCACGTCAATGAGCGGCGTCACATTGATGTAGGGCACGGCCGTCGCGCTCTTCTTCCCGCCGCCTGTACTCATTCCCATAAGTTTCTAACTCCCTCCATGTGACTGAGACTCTCCTCGCGTCAGTGTCTGAGCGCGAAGAGAGTTTCAGTTACCCGTCTTCTCCGAAGCGCGCGACCTCCTCATGAGGCCGCGGCCGGGGCGGCCCCGTCCTTCTTCTTGTCAGCGACCAGCCCGATCTGGTCGATGCCGGCCTGCCGAATCGTATTGATCGCCTCGACGACGGTGCCGTAGCTCGCGCCGACGTCGCTGCGGATATAAACAATTCGCTCCTCGGGCTTCTTGTTCTCCATGTTCTTCGAGACTTCGTCCTTAAGTTCGACGGGGTCGACTTTTTTCTTGCCGAGGTAAAACTGGTTGTCTTTCGTGATGGCGATCACCACCGAAGACTCCTTGATGATCGCAGGGTCTTCTTCGGGGTTCCTCATCTCCTTCGGGAGGGCGACCGAGACGCCGGACTGCAGAAGCGGCGTGATCACCATGAAGATGATCAGCAGCACCAGCATAATGTCCACCATCGGTGTGACGTTAATCTCCGAGTTCAATCCACCGGCGCCGCCGCCTGCTGACATTCCCATAGCTACACCTCCGATGATCCGTGGCCGAGTGAAACGCACTGGAAGGCCGCCCACACACGCGCCCAGCTATAAGCCGGGCGGGGCGTCCCTACTTTGTGGGCCACTTTCGCGTTATGACTTCAGTTGACGGGTACGGTTTTTCAGGAAGTAATCGATCAGCTCGGAAGCCGAGTTGTCCATCTCGATCACAAAGCCGTCCACTTTGCCAGTGAAGTAGTTGAACATCCAGACAGCGGGCACGGCCACGGCGAGCGAAAGCGCCGTGGTCATCAGCGCCTCGGCGATACCGCCCGCGACCGCGCCGATGCCAGCCGACTCGGCGTTCTTCATGCCGGTGAAAGCCGAAATGATGCCGAACACCGTGCCGAACAGGCCGACGAACGGGGCCGTCGAACCGATCGTGGCAAGGCCCGAAAGGCCGCGGCGGAACTCGGCGCTCTTGATGGCGATGGCGCGCTGGAGGGCGCGCTTTGACGCCTCGATCTCGTCATAGGAAATGTCGCCGGCCGCCTGCTCGTGGGCGCGGAATTCCTGCAGCCCGGCGTTGACAACCATCGCCAAGTGCGACTTCTTGTGCTTGTCGCTGATGCTGATGGCCTCTTCCAGCCGGTCGTTCTTCAGAGCCTGCGCGACGCGCGGCGCGAATTCGCGCGACTGGCTCTTAGCGGCGCGGTAGGTCAGGTAGCGCTCGACCATCACCGCGATCGAATACATCGACATGATCAGGAGAATCACGATGACCGTGATCGCCACGGGGCCGAGATTCTTGATCATCTCGCCCATCGTAAAGGCGTTGGCAGTCTCATTAGCCCCGCCCTCTTGCAGGAGCAACAGGAAGCCGAGAGCTTTGGCGCCAAACAAACTCATGAGAATAGTCACGATAGAACCCTCCAAAATTTTTCAGTTGCTTTAGGGCGCGAGCGGCGGTCGAGGACTGGCGGGGCCGAGGGCGGGGCGGCAAGCGCAAGCGAGTTCCCTTCCCCCCTTGCGCCGCCCTTCGCGTGCGACCGTGCCAACCGCTCAAGTTACTGCAGTTGGAAATTGAAACTGATCGTGCCGGTCACTTTCACCGGCTGGCCCGACAGCATGGTGGGCGAGAAACGCCACCCATACGCCGACTGCACAGCGGCCTGTTGCAGCAACGGATGGCCCGATACGGCGCGGGCCGAGACGACTTTGCCCGACTCGTCAACCGTTACCTGCACGACGACCGTGCCTGCGGCGCGCGCGGCCTTGGCGATCGGCGGGTAGGCCGGCTGCGGCTTCGAAACGGCCTTGCCATTGAGTACGCCCCCAGAGACGGGTGCGCGCGGCGGCGGCTTCGGCGTCGGCTTCGGCGGCGGCGGCGGCTCGTCGTCGGTGGTCTGGACGATGTTGCCCGTAGTGGTACCACCCACGAGTCCGCCGCCCGAACCGGTCGGCCCGCTCGGCCCCGCGACGCGCGCGACGTCCACGTTCTCCGTGCCCAGCCTCACGGGCACGCCTTTCGGAATCGGCGGAACCTTGCTGGCCTGTGTCGAAACCGGGGGCGGCTCCTTTAGAGTCTGATCAATGCGCGCCACGAGGTCCGTGCGCGTCGCTACTTCCTGTTGCGTGCTCTGCGTCGGCTTCACCTCTTGCTGCTTGGGCGCCTCAGGTTCGGGAGCGGACTGCACGGGCACGGGCGCGACGAGGGTCGTTAACTCAAGGTCCAGCCGATCAAGTTCGGCTTTGCCCCAGACGATGCCGGCGACCGCGATTGCGACGAACAGCACGAAATAGACAGCCAACGTGCCGAGGACGAATGAACCTTTTCGCTTAATGTCTCCGGCGTGCGAAGTAGACTCGACTAAGTTATCGAACATCTGCTCTCTCCTTAAATTTCCGGTGCCAGCGGATCGGGATCGCTTGATAGGCGTCAGCCCTTTAGATGCCGCGAATGAACATTTGTTCCAAGGCGTCGCTAAACACTACCGCTTGATGAATTGTTACCTTAAGTAGAGCGTGGGGGCAGGCGTGGCGGCTTGGCGTTAACCGTGCGGCGAAGCTTTCACCGACACGCGCCGCACGTAACAAGGCACGTGCAATCCGCTCACACAGACATTCACACCGAATCCCGCGCGAGCGCACATTGACGAATGGGGACGGGCGCGACTGTCAAGCTATTCAATTGGCCAGCAACGCGCCAAGTCTATGTCGCATGCCGCGCCGAAGTCAAGCGTGAACACTTATTTCGACGTGTTAACAATTACTAGCGGCGCGAAGAAGTGGCGGCGTCGGCCCGCGTGCCGCCGCGCCGCGCCGGCGCAACTCGCCCGGCCGCGGCAGCATTCGCAGGAACCGCAGGCCCCTTGGACTCTAGCCGTTGCTGCCACCACACCATGATCGGGCTGGCGATGGCAATGGTCGAATACGTCCCGACGATGATGCCGATAAAGAGCGCGAGGGAGAAGCCACGCAGCACATCGCCGCCGAAGAGCACAAGCGCCAACACCGAGAGCAAGACGAGGCCCGCGGTGATGACTGTGCGCGAAAGCGTCTGATTGATCGCCTCGTTGGTGAGGTTGTAGAGCGTCTCGCGGCGACGCAAACGCAGGTTCTCGCGGATGCGATCGAAGGTCACGATCGTGTCATTCACCGAGAAGCCGACCAGTGTCAGAAAGGCCGCAATCACCGTCAGGTTAACTTCCCACTGGAAGATCGAGAAGAAGCCGAGCGTCACCAACACGTCGTGGAAGACGGTGATGACAGCCGCCGCGCCGTAAGTCCACTCGAAGCGGAAGGCAATGTAGAGCAGCACGCCGACGAGCGCCAAAAGCGTCACCGCCACCGCGCTGTTCCTGAGCGCCGGCCCGGCCACCTCGCCGACGGCGTCCGTGCCGATCACTTCCACGTCCGCGCCTTCGCCCAATTTGCCGACCTTGCCGAGGGATGCAAGGGCTTCGACTGCAATCGTCCGGCCCCTGTCCACCTGCGCGGCGGCCTCTTCGGCCGCGCCGCTTTCCTGTGTGCTGCCCTGCAACGGAACCTTGACTAAGAATTCATCCGGCTTGCCGGCTGACTGGACGACCGCATCGCCGATGCCTTTCTGCGCGAGGGCGTTGCGGATCGCGTCCTCGCCGGGCGGCTGTTTGAACTTCAGCGTTAGGAGAGTCCCGCCTTTGAAATCTACGCCGAGATTGAACGGCGCGGACCCGGCCGCGTAGCGACCTAGCGCCGAGGCCAGCCCGGCGAGCAGCAGTGCCACCGAGATGAGCAGGAACAAACGCCGCTTGGCGAGCCAGTCA
>JBOGOY010000427.1:0-4637 GCA_050748185.1 Pyrinomonadaceae bacterium | reverse complement strand
AGGTAAGATATTGACTGCCCGGAGCATTTCGGAGTAGAAGTGCGACGCGCGAAGCGCGGCGGCCGGTTCGCGCGTCCGCGGCGCTTAACACTTTACCAGACATTGGCGCGGTAGTTACGCCCCCGGCGCGGATGATAGATTGAGACTGCGCGCTCAGGACAAGAACAATCCCTTGACTAACAAACTAGAACATTTCAAAGAGAAAGTCCGCGACTTTGTCGAACGGCGCAGTTACCCGCGACTCAGCGCGGCGTGCGAGGTGCAATTGCCGATCGGCGTCTCAATGCCAAACGAGCGGATCGACCCGGAGGCCGAACACTACCCGCTGCCGATCATGGGCCAGACGCGCGACGTGAGCGAAGATGGCATGTCGGTCATTATCCCCTCCGTGGTGCTCGGCGACGAGCGGGTTGACGTGCCCGGCTACCCGCTGCGCCTTGTCCTCTCACTCCCCACCGGCCTCCTGATCGTGCAAGCCGCCACCGTGCGCGCCGAACCCGTCCGGCGGGAAGACGGAACCGAGGCGCACGTCCTCGGCCTCTCAATCACTAAAATCTCTCCCCGCGACCGCAACATGTATCAGGAATTCCTGCGCTCCTGTGTTTGACACTGCATTCGACGGGTTGGACCAGAACATTCATGACACGCCTCACCATACGCTTCGCGGTTGCGCTTCTGACGTTCAGCTTCGGTCTTGCTGCCGCAACAACGTGGCTCCTCCTTCGTCCCGCCCCGGCACAGAGATCGAGCGTTGCGTTTAATCCTCCTGTGTCCATAACTACCGAAACACGGTCTGCGCCGGAGCCTGCTCACCCGTGTCTGTGGCAACGGCAAATCGAGCAGGTTCTCCCGCAGTTATTGAGCGAGTTCGCCTTAATCGAAAAGAAGCCGACAATTAAACGCCTTGTCGAACTCGACGGGAAGCTCAGATCATTCTTCGACGACCGGCCCGAATATTACCCGTGCGGGGATGACGCCCAACTCTTAGACGAGAAGTACGCAAAAATGGGCGTGAGTTTGGACTATTGGAGTCTGTTGACTTACAACGGGGACTTGCTCTTACGCGCCCATCGCATGAACCCCAGCTCGAAGTATAGAGGTTTCACCCTGTACTCGACCGTTGAGCCCGCCCACGGCTTAGGAGTGATGCCAAACATCAAGGCGGCCTACAGGTATGAGCAGGAGTTTCCTACTGGTCCCTTTATCAAAGAAACCTTGTCCGTCATTGCTGATTTCAACAAAGACCTTTACATGGTCCTACGTGATGATCCGCGTGATTACAAATACGATTGTTTCAAACCTTACATTGGTAAATCGCCGCGGATATTACAGAGGAATCGAGCCCTGATAGAGGCGTTCGTGTATTACCAAAAGGTTCTGGCTATGAATCCGAATGACACCAGCGCTAAAATGTTTTTGCATGAACTTAGCGATGGCACGGTCAAAGGCTGGAGTTTTTGCGCGGATTAGAAATTGATTCTTCCCCTAAACGATTTAGTTCGCCCCGGTTAAATTCATTCCTCACGGTTATTCCGTTTCGCTTCCTCGTGAATCACCGCCGTCCTTGATCCACACCGTCTTGATGTTGACGAATTCGCGGAGGCCGAAGTGGCTCAACTCTCGGCCGTAGCCGGAGCGCTTGACGCCGCCGAAGGGGAGGCGCGGATCGGAGGCGACCATGCCGTTGATGAAGACGAGTCCCGCCTCCAACTCTTCGACCAAGCGTTCGCGCTCGGCGGCGTCGTTGGTCCATGCGGACGCGCCGAGTCCGAAGGAGGTGTCGTTTGCGAGGCGGATCGCTTCGTCGAGGCTCTCGGCGCGGAAGAGCAGCGCGACCGGCCCGAACAATTCTTCTCGGTAGGCGGGCGCATCCGCGGGGATTCCAGCGAGCACCGTCGGCGCGTAGTAATTGCCCGGCCCCGGCAGTCTCTCGCCGCCCGTCAGCAGGCGCGCCCCGGCCCGCACCGCCTCTTTCACCTGCCCGTCCAACTCTTCAAGGATCGACGTGGTGGCGAGGGGACCAACGTCCGTCGCATTGTCCATCGGATCGCCGACTTTGAGTGACTCCATCGTGCTGACAAACTCGCGCTCGAACCGTTCGTAGATGCCTCCCGCGACGATGAAGCGCTTGGCCGCGATGCACGATTGGCCGTTGTTGATTGTGCGGGCCTTGACCGCAATTTTTACCGCCTCTTGCAAGTCGGCGCTCGACATCACGATGAAGGGATCGCTCCCGCCCAATTCGAGTACGGTTTTTTTGATCTCTCTGCCCGCGACCGAAGCGACGTGGCTGCCAGCCGCCTCGCTGCCGGTCAGCGTCGCGGCCACGACGCGCTGGTCTTCGAGCACCCGTTGCACTTGATCGGATGCGATGAGCAGTGTTTGAAACGCGCCCGCGGGGAAGCCGGCGCGGCGGAAGATGTCTTCGATGGCGAGCGCACACTGCGGCACGTTCGAGGAATGCTTTAACAGCCCCGTGTTGCCGGCCATCAACGCGGGCGCGGCGAAGCGGAAGACCTGCCAGAAGGGGAAGTTCCACGGCATCACGGCCAGCACCGGGCCGAGCGGCTGGTAGCGCACGAAGCTGCGCGTCGCGTTCGTTTCGACCTCTTCGTCGGTCAGCAATTTCTCGGCGTGCTCGGCGTAGTAGCGGCAAGCCGACGCGCACTTCGCGGCCTCTTCGGCCGCCGCGCGGACAGGCTTGCCCATCTCGGTCGTCATTAACCGCGCGAATGCTTCCTTTTCCGCTTCGAGAATTTCGGCCGCCCGCTTCATCCAGCGAGAGCGCTCGGCATACGGGGTGCGCCGGTAAGTGCGAAAGGTGTCGGCGGCGAATTTGAGTTTCGCTTCGATCTCAGCGTCCGTCAGGGGCGCAAACTCCCTGATCGTCTCGCCGGTCGCCGGATTAATAGTCGCTATTGCCATGTCTTTTAAATGATGAATGCGGAATGATGAGCGATGAATTGAGGCAGATGTCTTTCATTCATCATTCATCATTCATCATTCCGCATTCATCGTTTCCCCCTTCGTGTCCTTCGTGGCTTATATCATCACGGCAGTAACACAATCTTTCCGTGAGCCCCCGGCTCCAACACAGATCGATGCGCCGCAGCCGCCTCGGCGAGCGGCAGCTCTTTTCCGACGACTGGTCGGAGCGTGCCATTCTCCAGTCCGGCCGCGAGTGCGGCGTGAATGCTGGCGTAATCCCCGGCGTTCAGATTGTTCAGAGTCATGCCGTGGATACTCGCATCGCGCGTCATCGCCTTGCGCGGGTCTATTTCGACGCGGCCACGATTCCCGACGACGACCACGCGGCCATGCTTCGCCACGACGCCGAGGTCTCGGTCGAGGTTGACGTTTGCCAGCATCTCCAGAATCACGTCCGCGCCGCGCCCGCCCGTCAGCGACATCAATTCATCGAGATAGCCCTCGCGCCGGTGATCGAGCACGTGATGCGCCCCCTCGCGCAACGCCAGTTCCCTGCCCTCGTCCGTCCCGCCGGTCCCGACGACTTGTAAGCCGGCGGCCCGCGCTAGTTGCGTCGCGGCGAGACCTACGCCCCCGCTCGCGCCGTGAATCAACACGGTTTCGCCCGCCCGTGCGCGAGCTTTATGGAACAGCGCGCGGTAGGCCGTGGCGTAAGGCACGCCGACGCCTGCGCCCTGCGAAAAACTGAGCGACGGCGGCAGCGTGTGGACGCGCGCCGCTTCGCACACAGCGAACTCCGCGTAAGTCCCGCTCACAGCGCCGGCGACGTAGATGCGATCTCCGGCTTGGACCCGCTCGACTCCTTGGCCGACCTGCTCGATGACGCCTGCGCCGTCCTGCCCCGATGTGTAAGGGAGTTGCGGCCTGACGGCGTGAGCGCCGGAGCGGATATATGTGTCTACCGGATTCACCCCGGCCGCGCGCACGCCCACTAACACTTGCCGTGGTCCCACCAGAGGCGTCTCGACCTCTTCCAGCCGGAGCACTTCCGGCCCGCCGAACTCTCGTACCCTAATCGCTTTCATCCGCGTTCACCCGTCATGCTGATTTCTAATTGCTCGCTTAAGCTTGATTCGTTAACCCGTTTGGCGCTCATTCTACTATCAGCTACTCTCTAAATTGAAACATGCTCCATGATGACACGGGGAATTACCACAAAGGCACAACGACACGAAGCAAGGCCCAAAACCCATTTCATCTTCAAGCAATACAAGCTCCCCTTTATGCCTTTGTGTCTTAGTGATGAATCTCTACGGTCCCAATCTCAGGCGCTTGGATTCAGGTCACACGCCATGACGCCGAAAGTTTTCAAAAGCGGCCAGATGCCTTGACCGAAACCACCCGTGACACGCGCTGAATAGATGCCATTTTATCTCCTGCAAACTCTCTTGCTCTGCGCGGCGGCCTTCGCGGCAGGCGTCGTCAACTCGATCGCGGGCGGTGGGACGTTGCTGACTTTTCCCGCGCTGCTGTGGGTCGGGCTTGATCCGAAAGTGGCGAACGCGACGAGCACGGTCGCGTTGTGGCCGGGGCTGATGGGGGGCTTGTGGGGCTACCGGCGCGAAATGGAGGACAGTCGCGCTTTGTTGGTCCCTCTTGGATTGACGAGTCTTGCGGGCGGCGCGGTCGGCACGGCGCTGCTCATCTGG
>JBOGOY010000426.1:0-4648 GCA_050748185.1 Pyrinomonadaceae bacterium | reverse complement strand
ATGCTTGCTAGTGGGTCAGTCTCTCATGCTTGTTGACAGCACGCGCCCAAGCAGTTCCAGAGTTGTTTGGTTGGATCAACGATGAATGAGGGTTCGTGGTCGTCGTGGAAGGGACACAACCCGACGAGTTGCTTGCCTTTCTTCTTCAGCGCGATGCCGCGCGAGCGGACGAAAGAGGCGAGGTCATGCTGCCGCTTCACTCGCTCGATCTCGGCTTTGTCTATCAGCATCCGCGTTCCTTTGGAAAGTCTGTCAAGCCCGAACATTCTGGCGGTCGGCGGCAAGATGTTCGCTCTCCGGTGATCCTCTAAAAAAGCTGTCAAGCACTTTCTACACTTTTTATTCCGCCGCAGATTATAGGATGATGCTATATGAGTCAAGAGGAAAGTCACTTGCTCGGAAAGCCCGCTTATAATGGCTGCCGTTCTAAGAGCCTATCCCAAAATTATTAGCCGGTAGATATTGAGAGCAAAAGCGAAATGAACGAGCGCCACATAGTTCGCCTCCTTCTTCTCCCACCGCACCAGCAGGCGGCGGTAACGATTCGTCCAACTGTGCGTGCGCTCGACGGCCCATCGCTTCGGCTTGTACCGGCGCTTGCCGCGTTGCTTGGGCAGTTGCCCATCACGTTCCGGGATGTGCGCCACGAGTCCGCGCCGCCGCCGAGTATCTCGCACCAAGGGGTAATCGTAACCCTTGTCAGCCGTCAGCTGTTGCTCGCCCGCCGCGCCCATCGCCGGACGTTTGACCGGGATGCTCTCAAGCGTCGCACGCACAGCCTGCGAGTCATGGCGGTTCGCCCCCGTCACCTTCAGTCCGACGGGTGCGCCCCGCTGGTCGGTCAGCACGTGGCGTTTGGTGCCCGACTTGCCGCGATCCACCGGGCTTTTCCCCGTCGCCTCGCCGCCCAATGGAGCTTTCGTCGTGGCGCTATCGATGGCCTGCCAGCGCCAGCGCACGCCGCGCAACTCGTCGTACTCTTTGAGGAGCAAGCGCCAGATGCGTTTGACAACCCCGCGCCCGACCCACAGTTGAAAGCGGCGGTGAAGCGTCGAGCCGGAGCCGAACTCTCTGGGCGCTCGCTTCCACTGGCAACCCGTCCGCAGCACATAGAGGATGCCATCCAGACAAGTGCGGTGCGGGACGCAGGGTCTGCCCACCGTCCCGGCTTTCTTCTCGCGCCCGAGCAGCGGGCGCACCTTGTCCCACAAATCGTCGGGGATGTACCATATGGTCTCAAGAGTGGTCTTGCATGCCATGACTTTGCTTCTCCAGAACAAAGTCTAAAGCATTCAACGACCGCTCTCTAATTTTGGGACAGACTCTAAGTCGAAGAGAGGAAGGGCGAGACAGTGGGAAAAGGAAGCAACAACAAGCGCGGCATCGCCACCAAAGAGGGACTTGATACGATTGCCCAGAGGCTTGTGCGCCTCCGCAAAGAGCGCGGCATCACACAGGCGCAGATGGCTGAACGGTTGGGAGTGTCGCAGCCCGTCGTCTCGGACTATGAGCGCGGCGCACTACGCTTGCACGGCGAGTTGATCTTGAAAGTGGCGGAGATATTGGGCGTCTCGGCGGATGAACTCTTAGGGCGGGAGGCGAGCGGCAGCCAGCAGAAGAAGCGCGGGCGACAGTCGCAACTCGAAAGACAGTTGGCGGCGATTGCCGACTTGCCGCGCCAGCAGCAACAACAACTCCTCGCCGTCGTCGAGGCTTTCATCTCGCAACACGCCAGCCGTTAGCGCAAGGCATCAGGCGTGCGCGACGCGAAGCGTGCGCCAGCCCTCCCAGCGGGGGGCGTAGCGAAGAGAGCGGTGCGAGCAGCCGCGAGCGCGCGAACGGAGCGGGGCGCAAGGGGGGAGAGTCTGTAGATGCGGGGCGGACGATAATGCGGATTATGTGCGGCGGCGTTGTTCAGCCGCCGGCCCTGCGGACACATAATCCCGCATTATCGCTGCCGACTCTCCGAACTTCTTTTCAACGCGCGCGGCTGTTCAAGGTCAGAGTAGAAGGGTTAAGTCTGTGACTTTTCATCCTTGAGGAGATAACACTAACTGTTCTGGAAGCGGCTTGCCCGGTTCATACTCCACAGAACTGCCGATACTTCCTTCATCTTTTCCCCAAGCCATTATCGCCGCCGACGGGCCGAAGCTGGCGTGTTCTCGTAACATTCCGCCAACGATGAGAGGCGCTAAGGCTTGTTTGATTAAGCTGACTTTGATGGTTCGCTGCGGGAACGCAACATATCCATTCTCGTCCGTCCATGCGTCCTCTAAGTTCGTGCCCGCATCGAGTTCATACGAGTAGTGCTTCCAACTCTGCCGCACGAAAACATCCTTCAGGGGAGCGCCCTGTTCATTAACTACTCTGAGCCGCCAAGCAGGTACGATGGTGATCTCTCTCGGAGAGATCAGCACCGCAACGACAACGGCCAGAGCAGCCAAGAGCAGATACTTCTTCTTCAAGGTTACTCCTCCTCACGGCGACGCGCTGGACGAGGCTGTTTTATCGCCCGCTTGTAGGCTTCATCACCAAAGACGTTTCGGAAAGTAGTTTGCATCGCCTGAACTGCCTGCCTTCTTTCGGCGGCAGTCGGCGGTCTCGACTCTATCTTCTTGTGTTCTTGCAGACCCTTCACATCCTGAACCGCCGCCCCCGCGGCTTCGGTGGGCGTATCGGCATCATCTACGTGGAGAGTATATACCTGAAAGCCTGTGTGCGCGGGCGAAGTGTTATCCGTCAGAGGATGCGTGGCTTGACCGAAAGTTTCCAGAGCGTCATTAGATAATCCAGTCCCGCCATCCTGCTCATGCTCGGCTTGCTGTTTTCTGGCTTCGATGGACTTCTCCAAGACATAACCGACGGACTTCTCTACCGCTTGCTCGACGGTCTCCCCTTCTTGCCTCATCGCGTGTTTGTGGGCTTCGCTCGGAAGCAAAGTGATCGGAATAACGCCGCCCTTGATGTCAACGGAACGACTCCCTTGCTGGATTTGCTTGATCTCTTTTTTGCTCAGCCCGGGGAACGCTAGTTCAATGAGCCGGTTATGTGTGGATGTCGGCCACTTCCCATTTTCGTCAACGTATGCCAACGGATTGTTGAGAACATACGCATAACGATTCCAACTCTGAGGGTTCATCGGCACCATGCTCACGTTGGAAGGATCAACGCTCGTGAACCTGCCTTGCGCTGATGCGTAATAGCGGGCCTCCGCATAGTCCAAGCCGGTCTCATCGTCTCTCTCGTAACCCGTGAACTTTTGCCTCACGCCGTCTTGCTGCGAATAGCCCTGCCCCGTCGTCCGTCCGCCCACCCCCGCGCCCACTTCCTCGCCGAAGGGTAAGTAGTCGTGCCGCTTAATGCCCGCTAAGTTCCCCGTCTGGTCAATCACCATCCGCGGTGTGCCAAGATGGTCACTCACCAACCAACTCGTCTGCCCCGCTGCTGCCTTCCCCGCCCGGTCCCACGTCGCCCGCCCACTGTAGAGCGACAACGCCAGCCCCGTCACCGTCTTGTTCACTAGCCCCACCGCCGAGGCCGGCACTTCGAGGCGCACCCACTGGTTCGCTGCCGGCAATGGCCCCATGTACCGCCGACTGTTCGTCCCCTCCACGCCCCACCCGATCTGATTCGCGCCCCAGTAGGCCCGGTGCTCCCACCCGCCGCCTGAGTTGTCATGCCACTGAATCATGATCTCCGATGGCGTGTTCGCCGGGTCGAGATAGACGTAGGCCACCAACTTGTCACCCGCGTTAACCGCCAGCGTCGTCGTCGCCCCCTCGAAGTACATCTGGTGCGTGCCTGCGGCTACTTGTGACTGGACGGACTGCGACCCACTGGCCGGGACGGGGTTCGCCGTCACCCACGTCCACGGCTCCGAGCCGCCACCGGCCGCCGCCCCCACCGGCAGCGCGTCCTGCACCCAGATGGAGTCGGCGAAGAGGTCGGTCGTGAACGTGCCTTCGGCCGTCACCAGCAACTCCCCGCCGCGATACCCATACTCCTTCTGCGGGGCGATGGGCGCAGCCCCGGCCGGATACTCGGCCAACAGTTCCCCGTCGAAGCCAGAGACTTGCCACGTCGTCTGCCCGTTGACAGTGCGGCGTGACCGCTTCCCGGCCGCGTCATAGGTGTAGTAATGCCACAAGCTCCCGGCCTGCGCCGCGGTCATCCGGTGATTGGCATCGTAAGTGCGCGTCCCGCCGCCGGCAGCCCCGTTGGGCGTGCTGTGCGTGTCAAAGGTGAGGTTGCCAGCCGCGTCGTAACTCATCACGCCCGGCCCCGTCGCCGGGATAAGTTGGTTGGTTCCCGCATTCACCGCGAACGCCTTCGGAGTGAGCGTGGCGCTCGTCAGCGCCGTGTTGATCGTGCGGTTGCCATACCGGTCGTAAATGTAGTGCTGCTGGGTGACAGTCCCCGTCTCGTTCATCTGCTCGCTGACCGACGCAAGGCGGTTCAGCGCGTCGTATGAGTAGTCCTGCGTGAACCACTGGTAGCTGCTCATCTGGTCGTTGTTCGGCGACCAGTGTTGTTGCCGCCTGACGTTGCCGTTGTTGTCCGGCCCGCTGTTATAGCGCCCGGCATTGGTCGCCGAGTAATCATTAATGCTGTAGTAGTTGACGATGGCTCCGCGGTTCCAGTTCCACTC
>JBOGOY010000425.1:0-4655 GCA_050748185.1 Pyrinomonadaceae bacterium | reverse complement strand
CGCCGGCACCGGCGCGGGGAAGTTTTAATTACTGGCACACGCTTTCCCGCGCCAAGCCGGCAACGCCCAAGCGTCTGCGGCGGTGGCCTGTCTGCACACCGCCAGTCGTTTGCCATTCCCACAAACAATCAGGTCTAATGTGGGCGCTCTATCCGGGCACGTCCTCTGCCGATCCGTCAGAACGCTTAAGGAGTTGAAACCTCATGATCCGCAACACACTCGCGCTCTCGGGCCTGACGCTCGCGCTCGCCGGGCTGGCCGGCGCGCAGCAGCAGCCGGCCGCGCCGCCACTCACAACGGCGACGCCGCAACAGCAGCAGCCCGCCGCGCGCCCCGCGCCGCCGCCCGCGCCGAAAACGCACCTCAAGGTCGGCGACATGGCCCCCGACTTCACTCTGCCGAGCACCTCCGGCGAGCGCGTCAAGCTCTCCGACCTGCGCGGCAAGAAAAACGTCGTGCTGGCTTTTTACGTGCTGGCCTTCACCGGCGGTTGAACGAAGGAACTTCAGCAGTATCAGTCTGATATTGCCAAATTCGACGCCACCGAAACCCAAGTCTTCGGCATCAGCGTGGACAGCGTCCCCGCCAACCGCCGCTTCGCCCAAGACATTAACGTCGCCTTCCCGCTCTTGAGCGACTTCAAGCGCACCGTCGTCAAAGATTACGGTATCTTCAGCGAAGACGGCGGCTACGGCACCCGCGCCACCTTCGTCATCGACAAGGATGGTCGCATCCAGCACATCGAGCAGGGCAACACCGCCATCGATCCATCGGGCGCTTACGAGGTGTGTAACCTGTTGAACCGGAAGAAAGCCGGGTAGCCCCGGAAGGTGAAGTGCAAAGCTCAGCGTGACGCCGAGAGCGAGGGCATCCTGCCTGCATGAGCGCGAACGCGCGAAAACGATGACACGCGGCCACCCGATGTTGAGCGGCCGCGTGTCGTCGTTAGCTCGCTCACGCGAGATTGCAGGCAACAGCCTCGCGCTCCCCGCATCGTGCCGCCTTTTCTACTCGCAACCCTCAGCCACCCGCCAGCCGAAAACTTTTCCCCGTCCGCATCCGTTTAACCCGGCAAGCCCGAAGGCAATCTTTCTTAATTCTGGACACATCATTGAGGAGTTTTTGTGAAAGCGAAACTGACGTTGCTGCTCTCCCTCGCCGTCTTACTAATCGCGCCCGTCGCGCTGCACGCGCAGACGCACCGCGCGACCGTGCGCGGCACGATCACTGATCCGAACAAGGCCGTTATCCCCGGCGCGACGGTGAAACTCGTTAACACGGAAACGAACGAGTTGCGAGAGACGACGAGCGGCGCAGAGGGGGAATATACAATCTCGTCGCTACCGCCGGGCGCTTACAGGCTGGAGGCCGAGGCGCAAGGTTTTCTAAAATACTCGGCGCCGATCGTCCTCCAAGTAAACCAGCAACTGCGCGCGGACGCCTCATTAGTCATTCCCGGCCCTGAAACCGATCAGCAAATGATCGTTGACTCCCCGAACGAGTTAAAGAAAGACTCCGCCTCGATCAGCGCCGTCATCGAGAACCGCCAAGTCACGGGGCTGCCGCTCGACGGCCGCAACTTCCTCGAACTCAGTTTGCTCGTGCCGGGCGCGTACCCGGCGGCCGAAGGGTCGGCCGCGTCGGTGCGCGGCGACTTCGCCTTCAACGTCAACGGCGCGCGCGAGGATGCCAACTACTTCCTGCTCGACGGCGTCTATAACGTCGATCCCAAGCTGAACACTTTCGGCGTTAGGCCACCGGTGGACGCGGTGCGCGAGTTTGAAATCCTGACCAACTCTTACGACGCCTCTTTCGGGCGCAACGCCGGCGCGCAGGTCAACGTCGTCTTGAAGTCTGGCACGAACGACGTGCGCGGCACGCTCTACGAGTTTCACCGCAACGGCAAGTTCGACGCGCGCAACTACTTCGTGCCCGCCGACCAGCCCGACCCGAAGTACATCCGCAACCAGTTCGGCTTTTCGCTCGGGGGACCAATCGTCAAAGACCGCACCTTTCTCTTCGGCGACTATGAAGGCACACGCACGCGGGCAGGCGTGACGCGCGTCAGCAACGTCCCCACGCTTTTGGAGCGCAACGGCGACTTTTCGCAATCGTTCGGCTTTACGGGGCAACCCATCCAAGTCATTAACCCGTTGACGGGCCAGCCCTTTGCCGGCGGCCGCATCCCCGCGGAATTCCAAAGCCCGATCGGCCGTGCCATCGCGAACCTGTACCCGCTGCCGAACCGCAATGCGCCGTTCCAGAATTTCGTGTCGTCGCCCACCTCGCGCGACCGCAACGATCACTTCGACGTGCGCCTCGATCACCGCCTGACCGAGCGCGGGCAACTGGCCGCGCGTTACAGCTTCGGCGACCGGGACTTCTTCGATCCGTTCACGGGGCCGACCTTCGCATTGGTCCCCGGCTTCGGCGTCTTCGTCCCGCGCCGCAGCCAGAACGCGATGCTCTCGGAGACGCACGTCTTCTCGCCCGCCTTCGTCAACGAGGCGCGCTTCGCCTTCAATCGCGTCGCCTCGCGCGTCATTCCCGAAGGGCGCGGCCAGAGCCTCAACCGACAGGTCGGATTGCCCGAGCTTTCGTCGAACCCGCGCGACTTCGGCTTGAGTTTCATCACCATCCCCGGCTTCTCGCCGCTCGGCGACGAGTTTAACAATCCACAGCAGAGCGTGACCAACACGTTTCAGTTCATCGAAGCGGCGACCTACTCGCGCGGCGCGCACCTCTTCAAGTTCGGCTTCGACTTTCGCCACGTCCAGCAAAACGCCTTCCGCGATGTGCAGTCGCGCGGCTTCCTGACCTTCACCGGGTTTACAGGCGCGCCGCTCGCGGATCTGCTGCTCGGCGCGCCTTCATTCACCGGCGGCGCGCGCGTGGACAACTACCAACACCTGCGCGGCGAAAGCTACAATCTGTTCTTTAACGACGGCTATCGCGTCACCCCGCGCCTGACCATCACCTACGGCCTGCGCTACGAGTACAACTCGCCGCCGGTCGATACCGAAGACCGCGCCAACGTCTTCGACTCGGCCACGGGCTCATTGGTCCCCGTCGGCACGCGCGGCATCCCGCGCGCAGGTTATGAGGACGACAGGAACAACTTCGCGCCGCGCGTCGGCGTCGCGTGGACGCTCGACGCGGAGGGCCGCACGGTCCTGCGCGGCGGCTACGGCGTCTATTACGATCAGAACGCACTCGCGCCCGGCGAGGCGCTCTTCTTCAACGCGCCCTTCTTCGACCTGCGCTTCTTCTTTCCGTTGCAAGGGCTGCCGCTCACTTTGAACGATCCCTTCCCCACCAACTTCCCGTTCCGCCTACCCTCGACCGCCGTCGGCTTCCAGCGCGACCTGCGGACGCCTTACATGCAGCACTGGAACCTGAGCGTCCAGCGTGAACTGGGCCGCGGCCGCGTCGTCGAAGTGGCCTACGTCGGTTCGAAGGGAACCAAGCTTTTGAACGCACGCGACTTCAATCAGCCGCGCCCCACCGCCGCGCAACCGAACCCGCGCCCGTTGCCCCAGTTCGACGACGTTAACCTCTTAGAGTCGCGCGCCAACTCGACTTACCACAGCCTCCAGACGCGCCTGCAACAGCGCTTGTCGCGCGGTCTCTCCCTGCTCGCGTCTTACACCTACGCGAAGTCGATCGACGACGCCTCGAATTTCTTTACCAGCACGGGCGATCCGAACTTCCCGCAGGACAGTCTGAACGTGCGCGCCGAGCGCGGCCGTTCCAACTTCGACGTGCGCCACCGCTTCTCCGCGAGCTACGCCTATGATCTGCCGTTCGGCCGCGGCCAACGATTCCTTGACGATGAAGGGTTTCTGACGACGCTGCTCACGGGCTGGCAGACTTACGGCGTCGTCACCTTGCAGACGGGCCGGCCGTTCACCGTCGCCCTGCGCTCTGACATTGACCAGAGCAATACGGGTCGCTCGAATCTCGGCTTCGGGGCCAACGACCGCCCGAACGTGGTGGGCGATCCCCATCTGTCGAACCGCACGCCCGAGCGCTGGTTCAACCCGGCGGCCTTCGCGCTGCCGGCGTTCGGCACGTTCGGCAACGCGGGGCGCAACACGCTCGACGGCCCCGGCTTCCAGAACGTCAACGCCTCGCTCGTCAAGAATACGGCGCTGACCGAGACGATCAACCTGCAACTGCGGTTTGAAACCTTCAATCTCTTCAACCGCCCGAACTTCGATCTGCCCGACAATTTCTTAGGATCGCCGACGTTCGGCCGCATCCTCTCGGCCAGAGACCCGCGCCACTTGCAGTTCGGCGCGAAGCTGGTGTTTTGAGTGGAGCGAGACGTGGGGTTGCGGCACGCTCCCGGCTTCCTGTCTCGTAAGGACGATTGATAGTAGCGAGAGCGATTCATCGCTGGGGAGAGGCACGAGAAAGATGAGTCCCAAAAGGACGGCTGAAAACCTCTCACGTTCTCTCAGCCCTCCCGACGGAACTCGCTACTTTTTTCGCACTTGGACCCAGCGATGAATCGCTCTCGCTATTGTCACTCACCCCTGACGGGGCTGAAAACAGATTCGCGTGGACGAGAAAATGTTTACTTTTGTCACCCGGCTTTCAACTTCGCTTTCGGTACTCTGCATTCTAACGATTGCCACCGTTTCGCGGGCGCA
>JBOGOY010000424.1:0-4661 GCA_050748185.1 Pyrinomonadaceae bacterium | reverse complement strand
TCCCAGCCCAGCTCGCGCCGGGCCTTCGCGGAGTCGCCGACGAGCAGATCGACTTCCGCCGGGCGCAGGTAACGCTCGTCGATCTTCACGTACTCGCGGTAGTCGAGGCCGGCCTGTTGAAACGCGCGCTCGCAGAACTCGCCCACCGTGTGCGTCTCGCCCGTCGAGACGACGTAGTCGTCCGGCTCGTCGCGCTGGAGCATGAGGTGCATGGCGCGGACGTAGTCTCTGGCGTGCCCCCAGTCGCGCCGCGCTTCGAGGTTGCCGAGCCGCAGCTCGTCGGCCCGCCCCGCCTTGATGCGCGCCACGGTCGAGCTGATCTTGCGCGTGACGAACTCGTGGCCGCGCCGCGGCGATTCGTGGTTGAACAGGATGCCGCTCGCGCAGAACATGTCGTAAGCCTCGCGGTAGTTGCGCGTGAGATCGAAGCCGGCGACCTTCGAGATGCCGTAAGGCGAGCGCGGGTGGAAGCGCGTCGTCTCGGTCTGCGGGGTCTCAACCACCTTGCCGAACATCTCGGACGAGCCGGCGAAGTAGAAGCGGCAGTCGGGCTGAAGTTCTTTGATCGCGGCGAGGACGTAGTGCGTGCCGTTGATGTTGGTCGCCATTGTCGAGAAGCCGTCGGCGAACGACTCGGCGACGAAACTCTGCGCGGCGAGGTGGTAGCACTCGTCGAACCGGTGGCGGCCAAAGACGCTGAAGACGCTCGGGTAGCTTTCGAGGCTCGCCGGGTGCAGCGTCAGCCGGTCGAGCAGGCGCGCGATGCGCGCGAAGCGGCGCTCCGGGTCTTCGAGCGCGACGCGCCGGACCAACCCGTGAACTTCATAGCCACGGTCAAGCAGGTGTTCGGCGAGGTAACTGCCGTCCTGCCCGGTGATGCCTGTGATGAGAGCCAGCTTTTTCATGTGCCGAGTCGAATAATCTTAAACACGGCGCGTCCGTCGCGGCGTGTCGGCGAGACGAGGTCCACTTTGAGCGCCCCGCGCCAGATGCTACCCCGTGAAATCCGGGTACTCGCGGTCGCGCGCGATGATGATGCGCCGGGCGGCCTCGGGCCATTCGATCTTAAACGCCGGCTCGTCCCAGCGGACGCCGCGCGAGCTTTCGGGGGCGTAAAGACTAGAGACGAGATACGTCACTTCGGTGTCGTCCTCCAACGTCTGGAAGCCGTGCGCGAACTCCGTCGGGACGTAGAGCAAGCGGCGGTTTTCGGCCGACAACTCGGCGCTGGTCCACTGCCTGAACGTGGGCGATGCGGGCCGCAGATCGACGATGACGTCGTAGATGCGGCCGCGCGTGCAACGCACCAGTTTGGCCTGCCCGTGCGGCGCGGCTTGGTAGTGCATTCCGCGCAGCGTCCCCTCGCGCCGGTTGTATGAATAGTTCGCCTCGACGAATTGGGCGTCAAGGCCCCGCGCGGCGTATTCTTTGACCGACCACTCCTGCGTGAAAAACCCGCGCTCGTCCTCGAACCGATCCGGCTCAATGACGAACGCCCCCTTCAGTTTCGTCTCGTTGAAAATCATCGTCTTCAGTCCACTCGGCGCGGCGGCCCGGCGGCCGCCTTAGTTTTGAACAATTCTCCGGCAGGGTGCTGTGTCGGCGAAAAATCGAGGACCCGCTTCAGTTGCTCCGAGTTGAGAAACGGCGTCAGCAACGCGCAGGCTGCCCACCGGGCGCGACCCGCCGGCCGTTTGGTCATCGCGGCGGCCGTGAGGAAGCGGCTGATGCCTTGCAGCCGACGGCCCCGCGCGACCTGCTCGTGCCCGCAGTCCGCGTGCACGGTCGCCGTTACCTCGCGGTTGATTCGCAGGAGGTCCACGTCGGTTGTGATGGCCCTGATCTTTTCACGCAGCCGCAGGCGCGACGCATTCATGCGCGATGTGTTTTGGCTCGAACTCGCCGGGTGCATCCTGACGAGCGCGAGAGTGTCCGCGGCGTCAAGGAATTGAAAACTTTTCCCGGCCTGCGCGCAGCGAATCCAGAAGTCCCAGTCCTCGACGGGCGGCAGCACGGGATCGAACAATCCGACCTCGCGGACGACCTCGCGCCGCACGAGCGGCGAGTTGATCGCCATGATGTTATGGCGGACCAGTTCGAGCAGGATTTTTTTGCCCCGCCCTGACACCTCGGGCATCCACGGCCGGTCCATCGGGGCCATGCTGTAGTAACGCTCGGCCGGATGGTCGGAATTGAAGTAGCGCACGCTGCTGTAAACGATGTCAACCGCGGGGTGACGCTCGAGATATGCGACGTGGCGCTCGAACTTGCGCGGCTCTAACAGGTCGTCGGCATCGAGAAACTGGACGTAGCGGCCGGCGCTCTGTTCGAGCCCCGTGTTCTTCGCGACGGCCTGCAACTGATTCCGCTGATGGACGTACCGGACGCGCGCATCGGCGGCGGCGTAGCGGGCGACGACCTCGCGCGTGTCGTCCTGCGAATCGTCATCCACGACGACACACTCCCAGTCGCCGCAGGTCTGGGCTTGAAGACTCTCGATCGTCTGGCCGATGAAGTGGCCGTAGTTGTAAGTCGGCACTATGACACTGACGAGCGGCATCGTCCTTCGCAACTCCCTCGCGCGGCCTTCCATCTCACAGCATTCGACACGCCCGAAAACCGTCAAACTCAGACTCCGACTTGTCTCCGCATTTTCCGCAGCCGCCATCCGACTCTGTAGAATTGATGGCTGATAAAGTTGTACTGACCCGGGGCCAACCTGATGAGCATCTTTTGCAGCGAGGTGACGGCTGATTTGTCCCACGAGGACAAATCTTCGACATAAGCCTTCGCCTCTCCGACTCTGTTTTCTTTGAGCAGGGCGGTGACTACGGCCCGGTACAAATCCCGCAGCCTCTGCCCGACCACATCCTGACTGAGCCGTTCGTCATGCCGGTACTTTTTCAACACTGCGATCATGGGCGCGAGGGCGTTCACTTGATTAGCGGTCATCGAAGCGGGGTGGAGCCGGTACCACACGAGGCTGGCGTCCATTCCGTAGAACACTACCCCGTGCCGGGCCAGCTTCAGCCACAGTTCATAGTCCTCGCAGTTCTGATACCGGGGCTCCTCATCGAAGAGGTGAACAGCTTCCAAAACCTCCCGGCGCACCAACACTGAAAGGATGGGTATTCTATTGACGGCAAACAGCAACTTAAACATTTCGGGGCCGGCAAATTTACCCACAATCGTATTGAATGGCCTGCTTGACGCCGGTTTGCGGTCATCGTCAAACATGACGCCGTCGCTGAAGACCAGATCGGACTCCGTCTCGGTCATGGCCGCCACTTGCCGAGCCAGCTTATCCGGCACCCATAAGTCGTCCGCATCCAGAAAAGCGATCAACTCGCCCGAGGCTGCTTTGAGCCCGGTGTTTCGCGCCTTCGCTTGCCGGCCGTTCGTCCGCCACAGGTATTTGATGCGAGCGTCAGCCGCGGCCAACCCCTGCACGATCTCGGCCGTTCGGTCGGTCGAACCGTCGTCAACGACGAGAAGTTCCCACTTGCCGTAGGTCTGCGCGCGCACCGACTGGATCGATTCGGCGACGTAACGCTCGGCGTTATAAGCCGGCATGATGACGCTGATCAGAGGTTCGGCTGACGCGCTGACTCCCATGCCCGTTTAAGACAGCCCCATCTGCCCGAAGGCCGTCTCGAACCGCCGGTGCCAACTGTGATCGCGCAGGCACCGCTCGTGTCCGGCCCGGCGGATCGCTTCCCGCTCATCGTCATGGCGAAGGTAATATTTGATCTTGTCGGCTAGATCTTCAGGGCCGGTGTAGCAGACGATCTCTCGGCCGATCTCGAAGAACTCTTCCAGTTCCTCCATGTACTCGACCATGTAGAAGCCGCCGCTCATCGGCACTTCAAAGTCGCGCAGGCGGATCTGCAAAATACGCTCTTCCGCGAGGTGTGTGTTGCCGCACGTGGAGAAGCCCAGATTGATTTTCGAGCGGCTGTACATCTGAATCATTTCTAAATCGCTCAGCGGGCCTCCGACGATGGCATCCGGCAGGGCGACCGACGGCGGGTTGAGCGCGACGGACTGCGCGACATTGCCTTTCAGCAAATGTGACAGGCGTTGGCCGGCGACGCTTCTCCCTTCCGCCGTCAACAAGCGCCGCCCCGCATTGAGAACGCGCCGCCCGGCGGGCGTGCCCGCCGCCACCACCTGCGCCGATGCGGCGAAATCCTGCCAGCGCGTTCCCCAGACTCTGACGCCGAGGCCACGGTCCAGCAGATGTCTGATATAGGCCGGTCGTTCTCCGTAAGCCTGCCCGACAAAGGTCACATCGAATTCAACGGGCAGGGCATACGGCTGGTAAACGTTCGGGTTGGCCGCCTCCTGACAGTACAGGGGATTGGCCCCCATCGCGACGTAATCGGCAAGGCGAAACTTCTCCGGCACGAGGCACCAGTCGTAGCGGGGCGCGATGTTAGTCACTAGGTGCAACTGGTAAGAGCCGTTGCAGTACCAGTTGACGGTCTTAATTCCCATCGCGCGGATCGCGTCAATGGCCTCCGGCTCCACGCAAGCGTCGAAGAAGTAACTGAACAACAAGTCCACCGGGCGCGCGGCATGTGCGGCCCTGATTTGCCGCAGCAGTTCACGGGTCAGGCGTGGCCGGCTCTGCTCGATAAACTTTCGGTGGGCCGGGATGG
>JBOGOY010000423.1:0-4671 GCA_050748185.1 Pyrinomonadaceae bacterium | reverse complement strand
AGCTTGATAACGGCAAGATTCTGCGGCTTACAGGTGGTAAAGCGGGTGATCGAAAAGTTGAAGTGCTGGCTGATGTGGGCGCGGCTCCGAGAGCATTCGCGGTCGAGTCTCCTGACTCGTTGCTCGTCATTACGACACGTAGATTCATTCGTGTCAGGACTTCTGGGATAGTGGAACAACTTCTCCATACGAATTACGAGTTGCTGTATCCGAACTCGATGACACTCTCTGCGACTGGGGTGGTCCACGTAGGAATGCGGCATTTTGTGACGCGACTGACGCCGACGGTAAATAGTTATAGAGAGCAGTGGTACGTGCCTGTAGGTTGTTCAAAATTTAGAATCCGCGATTATGATTGCGCGTGCATCACTGACCGGAAGTAACTCGGTTGAAACGAAAGTGTGTTTAACTCCGTCAGGTCTTGCATGACTACTTACTGTCAGATTGCCGTCTCCGACCCTTTGCACCGGCCGTATCACGAACACGAGTACGGGTTCCCGCTCAACCGCGACTCCGACTTGTTCGAGCGTCTGATTCTTGAAATCAATCAAGCGGGCCTCTCTTGGGCGACGATCCTTAAGAAGCGGGAAGCCTTTCGCCACGCCTACAACAAATTTGATGTGGACGCGATTGCCGCTTACGGCGAAGAGGACAGGCTGAGACTCTTGGGCGACGCCGGGATTATCCGCAACCGCTTGAAGATCAACGCCGCCATCGAAAACGCCCGCCGCGTGGTCTCGATGCGGAATGAGTTCGGCTCTTTCGCGGGGTGGCTTGACCGTCATCACCCGTTGCCGAAAGAGGAGTGGGTCAAGTTGTTCAAACAGACTTTCCTGTTCACCGGCGGCGAGATCGTTAACGAGTTTTTGCTGAGCACGGGCTATCTGCCGGGGGCGCACGAGTCGAGTTGTCCGGTTTATGAAAAGGTGTTGGCGGCGCGTCCGCCGTGGGCCGTTCGTGGGAAAGGCGGCAAGACAGGTTCCTGACCGAAACGCCAGACAACAATCAGCCACAGAGCGCACAGAGCAAGAAGGAATTTTGCTTGTGCCCTCTGCGATCTCTGTGGTCTGTGTGGCCGGAATGCGGGTTTCCGCGCCGCTTCGCACGAGCGCCGGGGATCACTCTCTGTGTCACGGAAGAATTGAAGGAGGCTTAACAACAATGGCAGCAGGGGCAACAGTGGCGGCGGCAGCGGCAGCGGCCATCGCTAATGCGATCAAGGCCAGCGGCGTGGTAGTGCGCGTCGAGGCGGCCGACTTTCAGAACGTCATGCGGAAGGTTGAGCGGCCACTGGTGGTTTGCGCCGAAGGCGGATTCTTTACGACTCATTACCAGTACCTCGTCAGCTACAAAGGGTTCGTCTTTGTCACCAAGACCGCCTCGCCCATCCTATTGCCCGCGGGAGTCGAAACCGTCATGGCGAAAAAACTCTGGCTCCCGCAGTAAGGGGGCGAGCCACGCTACCTTAACCAAGCACGACCTTCCGACACATACCCACCAAGCCTGCCGTAAATCAAGGGGGCGTGCCCCCCGCAACTTGTTCAAAGTGGGTCGCGCGCCCGACCCCGCGCAGGAATTTCAAGTGATACAATGCCGCGCAACCACACCCGGATCGCAATAATGCGGCCCCGGCGCTACGGGAGGACGCAAGGTGAAAATCAAACAGCTTCACATCGAAGGCTTCCGCTCGCTCAAGAACGTCACGTGGGAGCCCGGCGATCTCAACATCCTTATCGGCGCGAACGGGACCGGTAAGTCAAATCTGTTGCGCTTTCTCGAAATGATGGTGGTCTCCGCAAGAGGCGGGCTCGGGAAGTACGTTCGATCTCTAGGTGGCATTGATGCTGTTACATGGGACGGCCAAGCTGAACACATTTCGTTCGCGCTTGATTTTGATGATGAATTTCTAAGACCTCATTGTTATGAACTGCGGTTGACTCGGATGGGACGCAGCGGAGTCTATAACATCACCCGCGAAGTTCTCTCAATGGCTTATAACGATGAGAAGGAGGAGCCGTTAGTTTTTATCGAAAGAGGTTGGCACGACGCGCGTGTTAAGGAATATATGCCTAGTGAATTCCGCGAACTTGATCCAATGAAAATCAGTCTGGAAGAAACTCTTCTTTCTTCTGCGACAGGCGCTTTACTGACCTTGCCAAACATCGCCGGCTTTCATGATTCCTTAGTATCATTCGCAACCTTCCATGACATTCAAGTTCATTCGGATGCCGAAATACGTCGTCCATCCGTGTCTCGCGTTGAAAAGCAAGTCGAGCCCGACGGACAGAATCTAATCAACGTCTTGCACACTCTCTACACTTCCGACCGCGAGTTCGAGCGTAACGTGGACGCCGCCATGCGCGCGGCTTTTGGCGGTGACTATGAAAAGCTAGTCTTCCCGCCTGCTGCCGATCAGCGCATCCAACTGCGCGTGCGTTGGAAGACATTGAAACGCGAACAGTCGGCCGCCGATCTCTCGGACGGTACGTTGCGGTTCCTGTTTCTGCTGACTGTGCTCGCCAGCCCTGACCCGCCGCCGGTCATCGCGATTGACGAACCGGAGACGGGGTTGCACCCGGCGATGCTGCCGATCGTCGCGGAGTTTGCGGCGGACGCCGCGCTGCGTGCACAGGTCGTCCTCTCGACACACTCGCCGCAACTGCTCGACGCCTTCACCGAGACGAAGCCGACGACGACCGTCTTCAAGTGGCATGACGGCGAGACCCTGCTGCAAAACCTGAGCGGCGAAGACCTCGACTACTGGCTCAAGGAGTACACACTCGGCGCGCTCTTTAAGTCCGGCGAGTTGGAGCGGATGGCATGAAGTTCGTCCTCTTCGTCGAGGGCCACACGGAAGACAAAGCGCTGCCCTCTTTCCTGAAGCGCTGGCTCGATCCGAAACTGCCGCGGCCGGTCGGCATCAAACCAGTCCGCTTCACGGGCTGGGCTGAGTTGCGGCGCGAAGTCAGGAAGAAAGCGCGCCTCTACCTCAACAGCCGCGAGGCCAACGACATCATCGCCGTCGTCGCGCTCCTCGATCTCTACGGCCCTCTTATTTACCCGGCACACCTGTCAGACGCGCGGCAAAAATACGCATGGGCGAAGGCGGAGATTGAAAGGGAAGTGGACCACCCGAAGTTTCGCCAGTTCTTCGCCGTGCACGAGACGGAAGCTTGGCTGCTCAGCCGACCCGAACTGTTACCCGTGGACGTGCGGAGCGGATTGCCGGGGAGAGTCATTCAACCGGAAGAGGTCAATTTCAATGAACCGCCCTCCAAACTCCTCGACCGCCTCTACCGGCACAAACTCCAACGCACCTACAAGAAAATCGTTCACGGCAAAGACTTATTCGACCGCCTCGACCCCGCAGATGCTTACCAAAAATGCCCGAAGCTGAAAGAACTCCTCGACGAGATGCTGAATCTCGCGCAAGGATCGATGCGCTAAAGAGCACTGTCCCCGCTATCTACGTTTCCGCGTGCCTGACAGCCGCACGAGCCTGCTTTTCTGCCTGAGTGGTTTCTGTCGGCGTTCCCAAGCGAAATCCACCTTACTTATTAATGTCCGTCCGCGCGTGAGCCTGAGCAACGCGGCGTGTTAAGATTCGCCTCTAAGGTGGGAATCCGCCGCCCGCAGGTTCGCCAGCCCGCCCCCGGCGCTGCCGCCCGCTTTGCGCGATTCCTCCGATAAAATTACGACAAGTTTTTATGATGAACCACACACGGAAGCGCATTTTCTCGGCCTTGGCCGTCGTCCTGCTGCTCGCGGCGCAAGTGTCGCCGGCGCGGGCCACTGCCGCACCGTCGCCCTCGATCGAGACGCAACGGCGGGTCGCCGCACTCTACCGGCAGCAGCAGGGCGCGGCGGCGGCTGCGCGCGCGGCGCAGCCGCCCGCGCCACAGACACAGACGCCGCTCGTCAGCCGGACGCTCGCCAACGGCCTCGAAGTGATCGTGCTCGAAGACCATTCGGTCCCACTCGTCACGCTGGAACTCGCGGTCAAGAACGGGTCGTACACCGAGCCGCCTGAGTTGAACGGCCTCTCGCACCTCTACGAGCACATGTTCTTCAAGCCCAACCGGGCCGTCCTTGAGGGTGCGGAGTATTTGAAGGCCTATGATCAACTCGGCATCCTCTCGAACGCTTCGACGCGCGAGGAGATCGTCAACTACTACTTTCACACCACGACCCCGAACCTGCGCGTCGCGATGAATTTCATGCGCGACGCGGCGCGTTACCCGCTCTTCGCCGAGGATCGCCTGACGCTCGAAGGCAAGGCCTTCTCCGAGCGGCAGTTCGAGCAGGAGCGGCAGGCGGTGCTGGCCGAACTCGACCGACACGAGGCCGAGCCGGGCCACTATCTCGAAGAGGCGTTGATCGATCGGCTCTTCTACAAGTACCCGAGCCGCAAGAAGCCGGGCGGCACGCGCGAGACCGTCAAGGCCGCGACGACCGACACGATGCGCCTCATCCAGTCGCGCTACATGGTGCCGAACAACGCCGCGCTGATCGTCACGGGCGACGCGACGCCGGCCGCCGTCTTCGCGCTGGCTGAGGAGTTCTTCGGCGACTGGGCGAAGGCCGAAGACCCGTTCGTCAAGTTCCCGCTCGTCGAGCACCCGCCGCTCGCCCGGAGCGAGGGCGCGATCATCCGCCAGCCCGTTAACGACA
>JBOGOY010000422.1:0-4674 GCA_050748185.1 Pyrinomonadaceae bacterium | reverse complement strand
CTCCGGCGCGGGGCCGGCTTGACAAAGGGAAGGGCAAAATATCAGGGGGCTGAAATGTTTTCTCTCGCTGCTCATATGTCGCAAGGTCGTCAACGCAAACTGAACCTCGTAATTCGTCGAACCGGGTTGAGGCTCGCCCTGCTCGCGTGCTCCGTGGCCGCGGGCGCGTGCCTGCCGGCCATGCCTTTCGCGGCCCGCGCCCATCAGACGCCTGCTGCCGGGGCCGACATCACGCAGGCGCAGGCTGACCTCTACGAGCGCTGGCGCTCGAACGTCAGGGCCAACGAACGCCTCGCCTACGAATCCGGCAAGGAGTATCTGGCGAAGTACCCGGAGGAAGGTGAGTACGGCGCATACGTCCGCAAGTGGGTGGACGATTACGAGCGCGCCTCGCGCCGCCTGCAATTCCAGCAGCTTCTCTACCGCGACAAAAAATTCGGGGAGGCCTACGCGGTCGGTAAGCAAGTCCTCGCCGACGACCCGGCGAACCTGAAGACGATGATCAATCTCTCTTACGCTGGCTATTTCGCGCAGGAGGGGGGGACCAATGCCGCGCCGGTGAGTGGGGAAGCGCTCGGCTTCGCACGCCAGTCGATCGAGTTGATCGAGACGGGCAACAGCCCGAGCGACTGGAAGCCCTTCAGCGACCGGCCGGACTCCCTCGGCTTTCTCTATTTCATCGTCGGCGAGTTCGTGTTGAAGGACGCGCCCGCCGACGCCTACAGCCACTTCCGCCGGGCGCTGGAGCACGAAGGCTCGATCAAAACCTACCCGGTCATCTACGCGCGGCTGGCGGCGATCTACACGGTCACAGACTACGACCCGCTGGCGCGCGAGTTTCAGACGCGCTACTCCGGCCGCGACGAGACGCCCGAGAGCCGCGCCGCGCTCGATAAGGTTTACGGCGTCGTGGACAAGATCGTTGACGCCTATGCGCGCGCCGTCGCCCACTGCGGTGCGGAGGCCAAGTATCAACAAGCGCGCGAACGCTGGCACGCCGAGCTGACCAACTATTACAAGGCGCGCCACAACAACTCAACCGACGGCCTCGACGCGCTCCTCGCCGGGGCGACGACGAAACCACTGCCATAACAAGCTCAAAGGTTTTAACCACGAAGCACACGGTGAGAAATGATGAATGATGAATGCGGAATGATGAATGAAAACAGAGGCGCTAAGGTGTTTCATTCATCACTCATCAATTCGCATGCATCATTTTCTTCTCGTGTGCTTCGTGGTTAATTGCCTTCACGCCCTCTAAAACACTGTGAACCACAATTCCGCTGAACCCGCCGACAACCTCGACCTGTTGGAAGAAAAACTCGCCTACCGTTTTCAGGATCGCTCGCTGCTCGAACGCGCCCTGACGCACCGCTCTTGGGCGCACGAGCACGTCGGGCAGGGCGAAGCCGTGTCGCAGGCCGCGCGCCGGTTGCACAACGAGGCGCTCGAATTCGTCGGCGACTCGGTGCTCGGCCTCGCCATCGCCGGCTACCTCTTTGAGACGCACCCCGATTTGACCGAGGGCGATCTCTCGCGGATGAAGCACGGACTGGTCAGCGCCGCCACGCTCGCACGCGCCGCGAAACGTATGGAGTTGAGCGAATTCGTGCGCGTCGGGCGCGGTGAGGAGAAGACCGGCGGCCGACGCAAACGCGCACTGCTCGCCGACGCGCTCGAAGCGCTGCTCGCGGCCGTCTATCTCGACGGCGGCTTCGACGCGGCGACGGCGTTCGTCTACCGCGTGCTTGAGCCCGAACTGTCCGAAGCGACGCCCGAGGCCGCCGCCGCCGCCGACTTTAAGACACTGTTGCAAGAGCGCGTGCAGGCCGCTTACCGCGCGACGCCGGTTTATGAAGTGATCGAAACCGAAGGCCCCCCGCACCGGCGCGTCTTCCACGTCGATGTCACGTGGGACGGCGGCCCTTCCGTGCGCGGCGAAGGACAGACAATCAAAACCGCCGAGATGTGCGCCGCCCGGCGCGCTCTCGAACAAGTGGAAGTCATCAGTGAGCGGTGAGCAGTAAGCCGTGAGCAGTTAAGAATCGTCAGTCGGTTCACAGAGACCAATCGGCAGCACTTGATCCATCCACAGCTTTGCCCGCTCACTGCTCACTGTCTTCCGAACTTGACCGTCGTGCGGGCGGTTCACTACGATTGAACGATATGGCAAATCATTCCAAGTCAACCGTGATCGACGAGCCCCCAGTCGCCGCCGAGGAGAAGTCTCCGGCTGCATCGGCGCGCGGCGAAGGCGCCGCGCCCGCCCGCCCCGCCGAGAGTGAAGAGAAGGGGCCGCCGCGCTCGGTCTGGCGCGAGTATTTCGAGTCGCTGGTGGTGACGGCGATCATGGCGCTGTTCGGCATGACCTTCGTAGTGCAGGCCGTGAAGGTGCCGACCGGCTCGATGCAGAACACGATCGTCATCGGAGATCACCTGCTGGTCAATAAGTTCATCTTCGCGCCGGGCGAGACGCTACCCTTCCTGCCGCAGCGCGAGATCCGCCGGGGCGACATCATCGTTTTCAAGTACCCGGGGAACCAGTGGAACCGGGAGTCCGACGACGGTGATCCGGCTAATCGCCCCTACATCACCAACTACGTCAAGCGCGTGATCGGCCTGCCGGGCGACCGCATCGAGGTGCGAGGCACGCACGTCTTCGTCAACGGTCAGCAGATCGCCGAGCAGATCGTCACCGCCGAGAACCTGCCGGACGATCCCCGCACGCCGATCCTCGAGCCGGCGGCCCCGCTTAACCCTGAATCGAATCCGAAACCAGAGGGGCAGGGGCCTTACACCGTCTATTACAGCCGCGACTCGCGTTCGAACCCGGATGAAAATTTGCAGGATTACGAGACCTTCAGGAACGGAGACACGATTACCGTCCCCGCGGACAACTACTTCGTGATGGGCGACAACCGAGACAACAGCGCCGACAGCCGCTACTGGGGTTACGTCCCGCGCGATCTGATCATCGGCCGCGCGATGTTCGTTTACTGGTCCTACGACGAGAGCGCGCCCACCAGCTTTTTTCTCGTAGACTTTTTTAAGAACACACGCTGGGGCCGAACGGGCACGCTGGTCAGATAAAGTGACAGATGAATAGTGACAAGTGACAAGAAAATTCAGGTTCTTTCTTGTCACTTGTTATTCGGTCACTGTTCACTTTCTTCTCCGGTCACCTGTCACTATTCACTTGTCATTTTAAAGGGGGAAGCCGTGGCGTTATTCTCATCATGGCGGCGGGGCGGGTTGAGTTGGGCTGATCTGGCAAAGCGCGTCTGGACGGAGATGATGGAAGACGACGTGTTTGGGCGTGCGGCGCAACTCTCCTACTACTTCCTGCTGGCGCTCTTCCCGCTGCTGCTGTTCCTCACCTCGATCCTCGGCTACTTCGCGGAGGCCGGCTCGGAACTGCGTCAGGAACTGATGACCTACCTCGGGACGGTCCTCCCCACGGAGGCCACTGCCCTCATCAACAAAACCTTAAACGACGTGAGCGAGGGGAGCGGCGGCGGCAAACTCTCCTTCGGCATTCTCGCGACGCTGTGGGCCGCCTCGAACGGCATGGGCGCGATCAGCGAGACGCTCAACGTCGCTTACGAGATAAAGGAGACCCGCCCGTGGTGGAAGACGCGCCTCGTCGCCGTCGGGCTGACACTGGCGCTCGCCGTGCTGATCGTCGCGGCGCTCGTGCTGGTACTCTTCGGCGGCCGAATCGCCGAGTGGGTGGCCGAGAGTTTCAGCTTCGGTAGCGCCTTCGTCTTCGGCTGGAAAATCCTGCAATGGCCGCTCGTGCTTCTGTTCGTGCTCTTCTCGTTCTCGCTGATCTACTACATGGCGCCGAACAAAGAGATTCGCCGCTGGGAATGGGTTGCGCCCGGTACGGTCATCGCCGTCGTGCTCTGGCTGCTGGTCTCCTTCGGCTTCCGCCTCTACCTCAGTTACTTCAACTCCTACAGCGCGACCTATGGTTCGCTCGGCGCGGTCATCATCCTGATGCTCTGGTTCTACTTCACCGGCGCGGCCGTGCTCGTCGGCGGCGAGGTCAACTCCGAAATCGAGTTCGCCGAGAAGCGGCAGCAGCAGGCCGAGCGCGAGAAGGGAATGACGCCGGGCGAGATCAAAGCGGCAAAGAGGCGTGAAGAGCGGGAGAAAGCAGGGTAATCGTGAGCGACACTGAAGAGTTATTCGAAGGGTTGTTCTCGGACGAATTGGACAAGAAGCTTGAACGGGTTGTAGATCTCGACACGTTCCTCGACTTTGTCCGGGCATTAGCGGCAGACAAGGAAGACGAGGACGCGAAAGAAAGAGAAGCGCCGAGCCCGCTCTATATGCCCGGAGCTAACGGATGGCAGAACAACTCCATTGCTGGATATTTGGAAGCCGCCTTAGCGAGTGCCGAAGCCAGTCGCGGCCTACCTTCGGCTTTGCCACAAGAGCCTTCTTGGAAAGCTTTCGCCGAGTTCCTTTATCGCGGCAGGTTCTACGAATAACCTGCTACTCGCTCAACCCCGCCAGAGCCACGCCCAACAGCAACACCTTCCGGATGCCTTTGTAAAACGGCTCGATCTCGCAGTATTCGGTCAGCGCGTGCGAGTCGCCGCAGGGGCCGGCGCCGGTCGAGATCGAAGAGACGCCTTCGAGCAGCGCGGCGGTCGAGTTGTTGGACCC
>JBOGOY010000421.1:0-4679 GCA_050748185.1 Pyrinomonadaceae bacterium | reverse complement strand
GTACTCAGGCGAGCACATGTAGAACTGCCGGCCCTGCACGTCGCGTGGCAGCCCGGCGTTTGGCTGCGCCGAGAGCTTTCGCGTCGTCACCGCGTGCATCTTTTCGATGGCCGACAGCACGATCGCCGGGCCGACGCCGCAATTGAGCCCGATCACGTCGGCACCCCATTCGTCGAGCCGCGTAGTGAAGACTTCGGGCGTCGTGCCAAAAGAGGTGTTGCCGTCCGGCAGAATCGTCATCTGCGCGATGATCGGCAGGTCGCACAACGCGCGCACGGCGCGGATCGCCTGCCGCATCTCCGACACATCCGAGAAGGTTTCCAGCACGAAGAGATCGACCTCGCCTTCGAGCAGCGCCTCGGCCTGCTGTTTGAATAGGTCTTTCGCTTCCTCGAAAGAGGTCGGGCCGTAGGGCTCGATGCGGAGGCCGAGCGGGCCGACAGCTCCGGCGACGTAGCAACGATCGCAGGCGGCGTCGCGGGCCAGACGCGCGGCCGTGATGTTGATTTCACGCAGGCGTTCATCCAGCCCGTACTGTTGCAGGTGATGGGCAGTCGCGCCGAAGGTGTTGGTTTCCAGCACCTCTGCGCCCGCGCGCACATACTCTTCGTGGACCTCGCGGACGAGGTCGGGGTTGGTAAGGTTCAACTCGTCGTAAGAGCGATTGATGTACACGCCCTTGGCGTAGAGCATCGTCCCCATCGCGCCGTCGAAGAGGGTGATCTGATCGCTCGCTAAGATGTCGCGGAAGTTGTCCATAATCAGCACTCAGCACTCAGCTCTCAGCACTCAGCTAAATCAACTGCTGAGAGCTGACTGCTGAGCGCTGAGAGCTAAAAAAATCCCGCGCCAAACAACGCGGGACTTCAGCAGAAATCGGAATGTCGTGCCTGTGTGTGAAGCCGTGCTGTTTAGCGGATTGTTTTACGTGGCCGCAAGTCGCCTTAACTCACCACGCTTTGTCAGTCCGGCTTATACGCCCGCGCGAACCCTCATGTCAAGCGTGCTTTCACAGCTTCTGGCAGCGTGGACAGAAGTAGGTCGAGCGCCCGGCGTGGACGGCGCGGGCGACCGAGGCGCGGCAGCGCTGGCAGGGCTGGCCCTCGCGATCATAGACGCGCCAGTGACCTTCATAACCGCCGCCGTAATAGCTGCCGTCGATGTCTTCGGGGTTGACGTTCATCGTCGAGCCGTGCGCGATGGATTCTTCAAAGACTTGCAGGATCGAGCGGTGCAGGCGCGGTAGGCGGCGCGGAGATAATTCGGACGTGGCGACGAACGGGTTGACGCCTGCGAGAAACAGCGCCTCGGCGGCGTAGATGTTGCCGAGCCCCGTGACTTTAGTTTGATCGAGCAGCGTCTCTTTGATCGTCCGGCGCGTGCGCGCGAACACCGAGCGCAGGTAAGACGGCGAAAAATCTTCTGAGAATGGTTCGGGCGCGAGCGAGCGCAATTCTTTGGCGTCGGCAAGTTCCGTCGGCTTCAAAAGTCTCATCATCCCGAAGTGGCGCTGATCGGTGAAGACCAACCGGCGCGCATCGTCGAGATGAAAAACGGCGTGGGTATGTTTCGGCAGCGCCCTGTCCGACGAGAGCAACAGGAAGCGGCCCGTCATCCGCAGGTGCGCGAGCAGCACAAGATGGTTGTCGAACTCGAAAAGGATGTGCTTGCCGCGCCGGCTGACATTCCCAATCGCACCGCCGCGCAGCTTGCGGGCGAAGACGGCCGGCGTCGTCAGTGGGGCCAAGCCCGGCCGGAGCAGGCGTGCGCTGACCACTCGCCGTTGGCTAAGCAGACGGTCCAATGAACGCGCGACGAGTTCGACTTCCGGCAGTTCAGGCATCAGCAACTCTCGGTGAGACGACGATATAAAAGTAAAGACTGCGCGGCAGAGAAATCTGATGCATAACTACTGATCATCTGGAATGATTCCGGGCTGGTTAGTTCGCGGTGGCAATCGCGTGACCCTGTTCAAGCAGCGTCTGCATCTTCTCCACCGACGTGGCTTCGCAGTAGATGCGGAGCATCGGCTCGGTCCCCGACTGACGGAAGAGGAGCCACGACTCGTCGGCGAAAGTGAGTTTGGTCCCGTCAAGGTTGGAGACTTCTCGGACTTGGTGGCCGGCGACTTCGGCGGGGGCCGATCGAGCCAGACGGGCGACGAGACTCAAGCCGCGCGCAACGTCCACATAGAGGTCGCGACGCCCGTAATAGAACTCGCCGAACTCACGGTGCATTTCTTTGACCAACTCTGACGGCGGCTGGCCGGCGGCGACGATCGCTTCGAGGAAGAGGAGGGCATTGAGGACGCCGTCGCGCTCGGGGATGTGCCCTTTGACGCCGATGCCGCCAGACTCTTCCGCGCCGATTAGAATGTCTTCGCGCAGCATTAGGTCGGCGACGTATTTGAAGCCGATCGGCGTCTCGTAAACTTTCAAGCCGTGGGCCTCGGCAATGCGCTTGGTCAGTACCGACTGAGAAAAAGTGCGGACCACGCCGCCCTTCATGCCGCGCCGCCGCGCGAGGTGAAGCAGGACGAGCGGGACTACTTCGTGCATCGTCATCGTCTCGCCGAGTTCGTTGACCGCGCCGAGGCGATCCGCATCGCCGTCGGTGGCGAGACCGACGAGCGCGCCCACCTCGCGCACGCGCGCCTTCAGGGGACCAAGATTCTGATCGATCGGCTCGGGATTGACGCCGCCAAAAGATGGATCGCGCTTGGCCCGAATCGTCTCCGCCGCGAGCGCGCCGCCCGACAGGAAACTCTCCACCCAGCGCCCGCCCGTGCCGTGCATCGGATCGACGACGACCCGCGCCCGTGCGCTCCTGATGCTTTCCAAGTCGAGGTAGCGGGAAATCTGCGCGCGGTAGCTTACGATGACCGATTCCACACGGCCGCGCGCGTCAGGCGGGATGCCAGCGCGGACGGGCGCGCTTTGATCCACCAGCGATTCGACGGCGGCTGTCGTCTCCAGCGTCGCGCTGCCGCCCCACGGGGCCTTGAGCTTGAAGCCGTTGAAGTGGGCCGGGTTGTGCGAGGCCGTGATGACCACGCCCCCGGCCGCTCCCATTTCGCGCACCGCCCAAGAGACAACCGGCGTCGGCACGTCCCCGTCGAAGAGGCGCACGCGGACGCCGTTGCCCGCGAGCACTTCCGCGGCGCGCTCGGCGAACTGTTCGGACATGAAGCGGCGATCGTAGCCGATGACGACCAGCGGTGGTGGTGGTGGTGGCGGCGACGCGGATTCAGCGCCACGCGCGACTTTATTCCTCGCGCCGGCTGTGGTTGCCGCCGGCGAGTGCTGTCGCAGGTAATCCGCGTAAGCTTGTGTGACCCGTTCGAGGTTGGCGTAGGTGTAGGCGTCGGCGATAACGGCGCGCCAGCCGTCGGTGCCGAAGCGGATGGTGGGCGTCGTCTCGCGCCGGCTCACTGCTGCTGGCCTCCACCGCCTTGCGTGTAGTCGGTCAAAGAAGTCTTGTCGCCGAGGACCGCGCCGGGGCCGACGACGGCCGAGCGCCCGACGTGGCAGCCGCGCCCGACGACCGCTCCCATGATCTGCGCGCCCGCGCTGACGCGGGTGTGCGACCAAATAACTGAATTTTCGATCCGCGCCCGCTCGTCCACATACACGCCCTGCCCGAGCACCGAGTTGATGATCTGTGCGCCGGGCTTAACGATACAATCGTCGGCGACGAGCGAGATGTCGTCAATCTCGGCGGCGGTCGCCGCGTCAAAGTCACCGCGAAGCGCGGGCAATTCGATGTTGCTGACGCGGCCAGCGAGTAAGTCGTGGTGCGCTTGCAGGTAACGCGAGGGCGTGCCGATGTCGATCCAGTAGGTGTCGTCGGGGACGTGCGCGTAAAAGGGTTCGCCGCGCTTGAGCAGGTCGGGGAAGAGGTCGTACTCGAAAGAGTAGCTCTCGCCCGAAGGGACGTAGTCGAGCAGACGCGGTTCGAGGACGTAAGTGCCGGCGTTGATCGTGTTGCAGGTGATCTCATCCGGCTTCGGCTTTTCGAGGAAGCGACGGACGCGCCCGTCCGGCTCGGTCTCGACGAGGCCGTAAGAACTGGGACTCTCGACCGGCGTCAACACGATGGTCGCCGCCGCCTGCCGCGCTTCGTGCTCGCGTATGACGCGCCCGAGATCGAGGTCGGTCAGGATGTCGCCGTTGAAGACGACGGTGCGGTCGCGGATATATTCTTCGGCGAACTTGTAGGCTCCGGCCGTCCCCATCGGCTGCGGCTCGGTGGTGTACTTGATCTTCACGCCGTACTCGGAACCGTCGCTGACGAGTTGCTCGATCTTGAGCGGCTGGTAAGAGAGCGACAAAGTGATGTCGGTGATCCCGGCGCGCCGCAGGGTCTCGATCTGGTAGAGCAGAAAAGGGCGGTTGCAGATCGGCACCACCGGCTTCGGCGTGTAGACCGTCAGCGGGCGCAGTCGCGTGCCTTTGCCGCCGGCGAGTATGAGTGCTTGCATGAGTTAAATTCAGGGTGAAACGAAAGATGGAATTGCCCCCGCGATACGGCGCGGCGCGGGCGAGTCTAGCACCGGCTGCCGCGCCATTTCAAACAAGGGCCGGCAGCCAAAATTTCGGTTCCTTGACACCCCTCTGTGCGGACGCAATAATCGAACTACAATGACAAGAGACGAGTGACGAGTGGCAAGTTAAACCAAA
>JBOGOY010000420.1:0-4686 GCA_050748185.1 Pyrinomonadaceae bacterium | reverse complement strand
CGGCTGGCCCGAAGCGGCGGTCTCTTTGAAAAGGTTGCGCCCGATGGCTTCGAGCCCGGCGGGGTTGGCGAACGTGGCGAGTTGAATCTGGCCGACGTTCTGCGCGTTGGACTGGCCGGGTGTGGTGACGCTGACGGTTCCGTCGGTGCCGACGTTGATCGAGGTGGCGTCGCGCGGAATGGTGATCGCGGGCTCGATGGCCTCGCCGGTCGCGGTCACGACCTGCCCCTGCGCGTTCAGGTGAAACGAGCCGGCGCGCGTGTAGGCCAGTTCGCCCGAGGGCTGTCGCACTTGGAAAAAGCCGCTGCCTTCGATGACGAAATCGAGCGGATTCTCAGTCTGCTTGAAGTCGCCTTGTAGAAAGATACGCTCGCTGGAGATGGCGCGTGCGCCGAGTCCGATCTGCAACCCGACGGGCAGCGCGGTCGAGGCGTTCGAGGCCGCGCCCGGCGTCCGCAGGTTCTGGTACAGGATGTCTTGAAATTCGAGGCGCGTCCGCTTAAAGCCGACGGTCGAAGCGTTCGCCAGATTGTTGGCGATGTTATCGACGTTCTGTTGCTGGACCTGCATCCCGGTCGCGGCGGTGTGAAGTGCTCTGGTCATAATTGTCCTTTGTCCGTCGTCAGTAGTCTGTTGTCCGTTGCAGGTGGTCGGGTGTCATCCGCGCTCAGGTAAAGACTCAAGAGGTTTAACCTGAAGCAACTGACAACGGGCCACTGACGACGGACAGCTTTTCAAATCTTTCCAATCTCGCTGGCGACTTTGCGCCCGAGGTCGTTCATTAGCATGGTCATCGAGCGTTGGAGCGAGTCGAACTCGCGCCCGTTCTGCATCATTGCCGCCAGTTCGGAGACGGGATTGACGTTCGACATTTCGAGCGCGCCCTGCACGACGCGGGCCGAGTTGGCTTCGGCCGGGCGCTCTGCTCCGGTGGCGACGAACAGCGCGTCGCCTTCCTTGGCGAGCGCGGCGCGCGAGTCGCGGAAAGTGGAAATTCTGAGCCGGTCGATCTGGCGGCCGTTGACCGAGATCGTGCCGTCGTCGCCGACGTTGACTTCGCCGGGCGGGACGGTGATGGGGCCGCGCTGCTGGCCGATGACCAAATCTCCGCGCTGTGTGACGAGTTGCCCATCGGCGTTCAAGGTCAGCGCCCCAGAGCGTGTGTAGCGCTCGCCGCGCGGGGTCTGGACGACGAGATAACCTTCGCCCGCAATCGCCACGTCGAGCGCGCGGCCGGTCTCTTTGATCGCGCCCTGCGCGTAATTGGTCGCGCCACCGGTGAGCACGCCGAGCCCGCGATTCTGCGGCGGGTTTAGTTGAGCGCTGGCGGGATCGTTTGCGTCGTTCGGGTCACTGGTCCCCACGGCGGCTGATTCACCGGTTGCTTCGGCAAGGCGTTGAGCCTGCACCTCAAAGGATTCGAGTGAGCGGTTGGTGGGCCGGTCTGATTTGAAGCCGGAAGTGGAAACGTTGGCGATGTTATTCGCAATGGTATCGAGCGCGTGCTGACGCGCGCGCATTCCGAGGTAGGCTGAATAGAGTCCCTGATTCATAGGTTCACCTCAGAGGGCGTTGCTCAGGCTGATGATGAGGCCGACTTCGCCGTGCGTCATGCCGAGTTGGGCGGCGATGGCGTCGGCGCTCAGGCCGCGGCGTTTGAGCGTCAACACGCGGTACCGCCGCTCGGTCATCGACGCACGGGGCGCGCCCGTTGCTTCCGTGCCCGACGCTGATAGCGCGAGACCTTTCGCCACGTCTGATTTCGGATTCGCGTTCGAGCGAGCCGAGCGAGCGCGGGTTTCGAGCCACGCGATACGGCGCGACTGATCGGAGGCACGCCGGGAATTGGTGTCGCGGTCGCGGCTGAGATCGGTCACTTCCGCGTCGAGTTGCACGGCGAGAGCGAGGATGTCGGCGGCCGCCCGCCGCGCCCGCACGAGGAAGCAGCAGAGGGCGGCGCATCCAAGCGTCGAAGCAGCCGCGAGGGCGAGGGCGATCCAAGTGATCAGTTGCGGGTGGTTCACGTCTGCCTCCTAGAGAAGGGAAATGGGCCGTTCAGCGGGCGTGCCGATCTCGGTGACGCGCACGCCGTAATAACCGTCCACGACCACTACTTCGCCGCGCGCGAGCAGCCGCCCGTTGACGAGTAGTTCGACCGGTTCATCCACCGCCCGGTTCAACTCGATCATCGAGCCGGAGCCCATCCGCACCACTTCGCTCAGGCGGACGTTGGTCACGCCGAAACGCACGACGATGTCGAGTTCCACGTCGAGCAGACGCTCGATGTTGCGCGGCTGGTTTTCGTCGCGCCGGGGGGCGGTTTGACGGCGCGAAGGCTGCGGGGCGGCGGCGGCCGGTTGATCGGTTGCCGGGGCAGCGCCGGATGATGCGGCCGCCGTCGGATTGGCCGGGACGGCGTTGGTGGCCTGCTGCTGCGCCGCCGGAGTCGGGCTGGCAGAGAGCGAGCCGTGAGGGGCGTAAAGGAGCAGCGCCTGTGTCTGTAAGCTGTCGCCGACGCCGAGGGCGAACGTGCCCACCCAGACGGCGGCGCCGACGATCTTCGCGAGGCGTTTGTCGTCGGCGCTCAGGTCGAGGTACGAGACATCGCTGAACGCAACCTGCGCGGCCGTCTTGGCGGCAAAAAGCTCGCCGGCGCGAGAAAGCGTGGCGTCAACCACGGCGCGCGCGCCGGGCTTGGGCGAGGCGTCCGTCTGCTTGCTCGCGAGGCGGTCCAGTTCGACCTCATCTTCGCTTTTGAAGAGCGCGAGCAGCACGCCGGGGATCGCGCCCGAGCACTCCGCGGCGAAGGCCGAAGACCACGTCGCGGCCACCGCCAGCGCGCCCGACATCTGGTCCCCTCCCACTTCGCGCAGGGCGAGCAGCGAGAGCGAGGTCGCGCCGCCGAGGTGCGCCGGCGCGGCCTCGTCCCAAGCAGCGGCGAAAGCGGAAATCAGTTCTTTCTCTTGTGCGTCAGCCATAAGTTTAAGGGATGAGGGATGAGGGATGAGGGATGAGGGATCATCTTCTAATTCATCCCTCATCCCTCATCCCTCATCCCTTGTTCGTGACCGGGCCGCGAATCTGCACCGCGCTGCGGCCCTGATAGGCGACGAGGTCGCCGTTGAATTTCACGCGCCCGCCGACGCTCACTTCGACCGGTTGATCGACGCGGCGGTCGAGCTTGAGCACGTCGCCGGGCGCGAGCAGGAAAAGATCGTCCATCGAGGCGGAGGTTCCGGTGATCTCGGCGGAGACGGGGAAAGTGATTCCTGAGACGGTGTCAATCAGCATCCGCGTCTGCTCGGGTGGTACGTCGCGGCTGCGTGAATAAGACGACTGGTTGAAGCGGCCGATGATGGGTTCGAGCGTCAGCGCGGGGATGCAGAGGCTCATCATCCCGCGCGCGTCCGCGATCTGGACGTGGAAGACGATGGTCACGACGACTTCGTTCGGGGCGACGATTTGCAGCAGTTGGGGTCGGGTCTCGCGCCCGACGACTTGGAGGTCGAGTTCGATGAGAGGTGTCCACGACTCGCGCAGATCGTCGATCACGACCTTGAGAAAGCCTTCGAGGATCTTCTGCTCGATCTCGGTGACGGGGCGCTTGTCTTGAAGCGGGTGGCCCGGCCCGCCGAGCATCCGGTCGATGACGGGGAAGGCGACCGAAGGGTTCAACTCGAGCACCGCGACGCCCTGCAACGGGCGCATCGCCAGCGTGAAGATAGCCGTCGGGTCGGGCAGCCCGTAGAGGTATTCGACGTAAGCCTGCTGCTCGACGGAGATGAGCGTCACCTCGGAGATGGCGCGTAAGAAGATGGGCAGGCTCGACGAGAGGCTGTGCGAGAAGAGATCGTGCAACAGGTAGAGCGAGCGAACCTGCTCTTTGGAAATGCGATCGGGCCGGCGGAAATTGTAGGGGACCACACGCCGCCGCTTGTCGGCGGGCGCAACGGCGTTGTTGTCGCCGCCGGACGAGCCGAGCAGCGCGGACATCTCTTCATCCGTGACCAGTTTTTCGTTTGCCACTGAAATTTCCCCGGCTGTGATGATCAGCCCGCGGCGGCCGTGCGGTAGCGAGGCGCGAGCGAAGCGCGCAGACGCAGCACCGCCTGCGTGTGAATCTGCGAGATGCGCGATTCGGTGACGCCGAGCGCCTGCCCGATCTCTTTCATCGTCAACTCTTCGAGGTAGTAGAGGGCGACGACCTGCCGCTCTTTCGGCGGCAGACGATCGATCGCCGCTGCCAATACCGAATGCGTCTCGCCCTGCTCATAGACGGAGAGCGGCGAGCGCGAGAGGTCGTCGGGAATCTGGCGGAAGTTAATCTGGCCTTCCTCCTCTTCGTCGCCGTCGAGGGTCGTCACCATTAAGCCGCGCAACTCGCCGAGCAGCAGGTGAAACTCCGAGAGCGTGATCCCGAGGGCGGCGGCCACTTCCTGTTCTTCGGCGGCCCGCCCGCGCTCCTGCTCGATCCGATGATAGGCGTCTTCGACTTCGCGCGCGCGGCGGCGCATCGAGCGGGGCGCCCAGTCGAGTTCGCGCAAGGAATCGAGCATCGCGCCGCGCACGCGCATCTCGGCGTAGGTCTTGAACAGCACGCCGCGCGCGGGGTCGAATCTTTCGACCGCGTCCATCAGCCCGATCACGCCCGCGCCGATCAGATCGTCGCGATCGACGGAGGCGGGC
>JBOGOY010000419.1:0-4687 GCA_050748185.1 Pyrinomonadaceae bacterium | reverse complement strand
GTGAAGAACAACTCGTCGGCGACGTAGAGCGCGGCGCGCTGCAGGCCGGTCTCGGCGAGCGGGATGTCCAACTCGCGGCAGATCTGGATGACGCTGTCGCGCGTGATGCCGGGCAGGATCGAGGACGAGAGCGGCGGGGTGATCACACGGCCGCCGTGCACCAGAAAGATATTCTCGCCGGACCCTTCGGAGACGAACCCGCGATCATCGAGCGCGATGCCCTCGGAGAAGCCGTTTTTGATCGCCTCCATCTTGATGAGCTGTGAGTTCATGTAATTGGCGCCCGACTTCGCCATTACCGGCATCGAGTTCGGCGACAAGCGGTTCCACGAAGAGACGCACACGTCCACGCCCCGCTCGATCGCTTCGTCGCCGAGATACTTGCCCCAGTCCCACCCGCCGATATAGCACGCGAGCGGGTTCGGGAACGGGTTGACGCCGAAGGCCGGCCGGGCCTCATCGAGCGCGCGGAAGATGATCGGCCGGATGTAGCACTGGTCGAAGTCGCTGCGGCGGACGAGTTCGACCGCGCCGTCGCACAACTCGTCGAGGGACCACTGGTGGTCCATGCGGTAGATCTTCGCGGAGTTCAGCAGGCGCTGCATGTGTTCGCGCAGGCGGAAGATGGCGGGGCCGTTCTTGGTGTGGTAACAGCGGATGCCCTCGAAGACGCTCGAACCGTAGTGCAGCACGTGCGACATCACGTGCACGCGCGCGTCCTCCCATTTGATGAACTGTCCGTTGTGCCAAATCTCGGGCACGATGCGCGGCGTCTTCACGTCCTTCGCGGGGGCGTCGTCTGCGAACATGGCGATAGTCTCCTTATCTTAAACGGCCCGGAGTGGCGGGCCTTGAAACAGAATTACCGACAACTCGAAAAGCTGATTTTTAGACTGGCTGTTCGTGTCGTCCGAACGGGATTTTAGTCGCGCGGTTAAAGTAAAACGCACGATAGCGTAAACGGCTCGGGGTTGGCAAGCCGGGCCACGGAGAGGGCTTATGCATTCTCACAAAGGGAATCAGCCACAGAGCGCACAGAGCGCACAGAGAGCAGGAAAGCGGTGGTCTCGGATCGTTTTTTTTACCCTCAGTGTGCTCTGTGCCCACTGTGGCATAAAGGGGGAATGCGGGGCTGCTTCCAAGCCGCCGCCTCATTTGGATTCGTCGAGTATCTGCCTGACTTTGCGGGCCAGTTCGTCGGGCGTAAAAGGCTTTTGGAGAAAGGCTACGCCTGCTGCGTCGAGCACGCCGTGGCGGACGATGGCATCGTCGGTGTAGCCGGACATGTAGATGATTTTCATCTCGGGGCGGAGGGCGCGCAGCCGCCGGGCCAATTCGGGGCCGGACATCCCCGGCATGACCACGTCCGTGATGACGAGGTGGACCGGCTCCTCGCCCATCTGCCCGCAAGCGCTGAGGGCGGCCCGCCCGTCGGGGGCGAGGAGGACACGGTAGCCGTACAACTCCAGCAGTTCGCGCGCGATGTCGCGCAACGTGGGTTCGTCTTCGACGACCAGCACCGTCTCCGTCCCGCGGAGCGGTTCGGGTGCTTCACGACTCGCGGCGGCGACGCCGCTCGCCTCTTCGTCAGGCCAGCCTTCGGCGGGCGGCAGGTACAGATCGAAGGTTGTGCCGCGGCCGGGCGCGGACTCGACCGTGATGTACCCACCATGTTGTTTGACGATGCCGTAAACAGTCGAGAGGCCGAGGCCGGTGCCCTTGCCGACCTCTTTAGTGGTGAAGAACGGCTCGAAGATACGCGCTCTGGTTTCGGCGTCCATCCCCGTCCCCGTGTCCGTAACGCGCAGCCGGACGTAGCGGCCGGGCGAAACGCCGAACTGTTGGGCCGCCTCCTCGGTGCCGTCAAATTCGACGTTGGCCGTCTCGATGAAGAGTCGCCCGCCTCCGGGCATCGCGTCGCGCGCGTTGACCGCGAGGTTGACGATCACCTGCTCGATCTGGCCCGGGTCGGCCATGACCTGATGCAGCCACGGCGCGGGGGTCGTCACCATCTCGACGTCTTCACCGATTAATCGGTGCAGCAGCCGGTTCATTTCGCGAACCGTCAGGTTCAGGTCGAAGGCTTTGGGCTGAAGTACCTGTTTGCGGCTGAAGGCGAGGAGTTGGCGCGTCAGCGCCGCGGATCGTTCCGCGGCCTTGATGATCTCCTGCACGTTGCGGCGTAGCGGGTCGTCTGTGGGCAGCCGGCGCAGCGTGAGATTGGCGTAGCCGATAACCGCGGTCATCATGTTGTTGAAGTCGTGCGCGATCCCGCCCGCCAGTTTCCCGACCGCTTCCATTTTTTGCGACTGGCGAAGTTGTTCGTCTTTGGCGGCCAACTCCTGTTCCGCGCGACGGCGTTCGCGCAGGTCGCGGCAGACGGCGGCGAGCGCGGTCGGCTGGCCGGTGCGCGCGTCGAGCACGGGGAAGGCTCTTACCTCGGCGAGCACTGCTTCGCCGGTCGCCAAGTGTGTGAGGCGGATCTCGCCCTCCCACGAGCGGCCTTGCCGGTTGGCCTCGGTGATTTCGCCGAGCAGTCGCGCGTCTTCCTGATTAACGAGTTCGGGGATGGAGAGTGTCGCCAGTTCACTGTCGCCGCCGAGCCCGACGAGCCGCCGCCCGGCTTGATTGATGAACTGGACCCGGCCTTCGAGCGTGGCGAGGCTGATGAAGTCAGGGGTGTTCTCAATCAGGGTAATGAGCCGCCGCTGTTCTTCGACGGCGCGGCGACTTTCGGTGATGTCGCGCGTCACGGCCAGCACCCCCGCGACGTGCTCGTCGCCGTCGCGCAGCGGCGCGGCGTGCTTCTCCACCCAGAGCCGGCTACCTTTCAAGGATACGACCTCGAATTGCAGCGTCCTTTCTTGGCCGCCGAGGACGCTCTCGATCAATTCCACGACCGCCGCGCGGTGTTTGGGCGCGACGAGCGAAACGAAGGGCTGACCCAAGACCTGATCGGCCGACTCGGCTTCGATCATGTGTAGTCCTGCCGGGTTGACGTCGCGCAGTCGGCCTTCGATGTCGAGCAGCGTTACGCACTCGGGCTCGGTCTCGACGATCATCCGCAAGTGGCGCTCGCTCTCGCCCATCGTCTGCTCGGCTCGCTTGAGGAAATTGACGCGGCGCGAGATGAGCACGTAGAGCAGCCCGGCGGTCGCGGCGACGAATAACCACCCTTTATAAGTCTGCCACGCCGTCAGGCTCTGGGCGTCAGTGACGAACACTTCGAGCACGCGGTCGGAGAGCAAAATCCACGCCCCGGCGGTGAAGACGTAGGCGGCGACAATTTGCAACGTCGTGTAATTTCTGGAGGCCCGCGGCGCGTTTGGCGTCTGATTCATCATTCGGACCCTCGCGAGAAGGGCAGCAGATGATGTCTGCCCCATTTTACGCGCACCGGTCTAAATACCGCCGTCTTCAAGAGGCGTCACTTGGGGTGCGAGAGGGGAAAGCTTGGACACGGTATTTAATCGCACCGGCGCGGCGGGCGGGCGTGGGTAAAGCGAGCGAGCTTGCGGCCGACCGACAGGCTCGGCGTGGGTGTGAATGTTCTTCAGGCGGACTCAGTGGCGACGGCAACCGACGGGCAGGAACGACGACCGTCTTACTTTGGCGGGCAGCCTTGACGCCGCTTCGCCTTGCGCGAGAGTCAAACTAACACAAACCAATTGCGGAGGCAAGATGGGGGCCAGCTTGCCACGCCGCCGGCCCAGCCGTAACATCGAAAGGCAGTGACCGAACATCTGTCGAAGGGCCGCACGCGCCCGGCCGGGGCCAGCAAGCCGCCGCCTGCACCGACGGCAACCCCGGACTTCAAGGCGATGCCGCTCGCAAACGTGGTCGCATTAATTGACTCAAGACGAGGGCGGGCGCACGCGGTCTCCTGCGTGTTGCTGGCCTTCTCTTTATCTTCCGCGGGATGCCGCTTGACACCCAGAGCCGTGAACGAACAACAGAATCCTTATACACGATCCAGCCAGCCCTCCGACGCGCCCGGCGACGATCACGCCCTGTCGGCGGACGACGTACACCGCCGCGCCATCCTCATCGACATGCACGCCGACACCGTGCAGTTCATGCTGGACGAAGGCACGGACATTAACCAGCGTCGTCCCGACGGGCACGTGGATGCCGTGCGGATGAAAGAGGGCGGGCACGACGCGCAATTCTTCTCGATCTGGGTCGAGCCGCAACACTTCGGCGCGGGGGGACCAGCAGCCGTCATGCGCGCGGAGCAGCAGATCGAGACGATCCGCCGGATGGTCGAGCGCCGCCCGGAGACGTGGGGTCTTGCGACCTCGGCGGCCGACGTGCGCCGGCTTGCCGGCGAAGGAAAGCTCGCCGCGCTGCTGGGCCTCGAAGGCGGCTACGCGATTGACGAGAAGCTGGAGAACGTCGAGCGTTTCTACCGGATGGGCGTGCGCTACATGTCGCCGGCGTGGAGCGTCTCGACGAGTTGGGCCGGATCGTCCGGCGACGCGGTCGGCGAGACGCGCGGCCTGAACGATTTTGGCCGCGGCGTCATCCGCGAGATGAACCGCCTCGGGATGATGGTTGATGACTCGCACGTCTCCGACCAGACCTTCTGGGACATCGTCGAAACGTCTTCCAAGCCGATCATCGCCTCACACTCCGGCGTCCGCGCGCTGGTCAATGCGCCGCGCAACCTGACGGACGATCAGATTCG
>JBOGOY010000418.1:0-4701 GCA_050748185.1 Pyrinomonadaceae bacterium | reverse complement strand
CCGCCGCCGCGTCAACGTTTTCAGTTGCACGCGCCATCAGCTAGACTTCCCCTCTGTTTTCCCGCAGTGTCTTAGCGCAAACAAGGCCGACGCATCTCGTCGGCAGCAGCCTTTAATGCAGGTGAATTCCAGTCCTGTGGGTGAAGCCATGGCCTGAGGGCGCAGATGCCATCGACATTCCTTCTGTATGGCGCTAACGGTTACACCGGAACTCTGATCGCCCGGCTGGCAGTCGAGCGCGGCGTGCGCCCGATCCTCGCCGGGCGTAACGGGGATGCGCTCAGGCCGTTGGCCGAAGAGTTAAAGCTCGAGCATCGTGCCTTCGCGCTGGATGAAGCCTCCGCCGTGGACAAAGCCTTGAAGGAGGTGCCGCTCGTGCTCCACTGCGCCGGCCCCTTCTCGCACACCTCGAAGCCGATGGCTGACGGGTGCATTCGGACGCGGACTCATTATCTCGACATCACAGGTGAAGTGGCCGTCTTCGAGGCGCTGGCCGCGCGAAACGCCGAAGCCCGAAACGCCGGCGTGATGCTGCTGCCCGGCGTGGGCTTTGACGTAGTTCCTTCCGACTGTCTGGCCGCACACCTCAAGAAACGTTTGCCCTCCGCGACTAAGCTCACGCTCGCGATTAAGGGAGTGGGGCGCGTATCGCGCGGGACGGCGACGACGATGTTGGAGAACATCAACCGGGGCGGCCTCGTCCGGCGTCGGGGGCGTCTGACGCCTGTGCCCGCCGCGTGGCGGACACGGCTGATTGACTTCGGCAGGGGACCAGTCGAGGCGACGACGATTCCGTGGGGCGACGTATCCACGGCCTTTCACAGCACAGGCATTCCGAACATTGAGGTGTATGCGGCGCTCCCAAAGTCGGCACGGCGCATGATGGTCTTGAGTAGGAAACTTGGCTGGTTGCTCGGCTCGCCGGCGGTGCAAGCTTTGCTGAAAAGCAGGATCAGGACGGGGCCGCCGGGGCCGTCGGATGAAGAGCGGGCGCGTGGTAAAAGCTTGGTGTGGGGAGAAGTCGAAGACGATGCGGGGCAAAGGAAAACATCCAGACAGAGCGGGCCAGAGGGCTACACGCTGACGGCTCTAACGGCTCTGGCCGTCGTCGAACGTGTCCTCGACGGACAATCGCCCGCCGGGTTCCAGACGCCCTCTCGGGCCTACGGAGCAGACTTCGTGCTCGAAGTAGACGGAGTCGTGCGCGAGGATGAGTTAGAGTAAACATCCGCGCCCTGACAGAAGCGCGAGGTTATTCGCCAGCGAAAAATTGAAGCCGCCACGCTACGCTTAGCGTGGCGGCTTCCTCATGTGCGCGGCCGTGAGTTGGACGATCAGGAGCGGCCGAGCACAGAAGCAGTAAACCCGGTGTGTTAGTTCACCGCGTCGTAAGCCCTTACCCGCCTGACGACGGACAAGTCGGAGCTTTCAGTCATGAGTGAAGCCTTGATGCCCCGCCGCTCTCCCGCGCGCGGTTGAGACCCGTGCTGAGTATCACCGGTGTCAAACCGGCCGACTACGCCGCTGAGCACTTCTGACTGGCCGTAGAGACTCTCGGCCGAGCCTTGTAGCTCAGAGGCCATCTGGACCGACTGTTGCACGACCTGACGAAGCTGCTCCATGGCGCGGACGACTTCAGCCGCGCCGACCGACTGTTCCTCGGTGGCCGCCGAAATCTCCTGCGTCAGCCGCGTCAACTCCTGCGTCGCCTTCGCGATCTGCTCGGCCCCGGACGACTGCTCGCTTGTCGCCGCCTCGATCTCCTGCGTCGCCGCTACGATCATCCCGACCGAGTCGATGATGCTCCGTAGCGAGTCGCTGACCGATGTGTCGGCGATGTAATCCCTGACCGTCTTGTTCGACTCGTCCATCTGCGCGACGGCCGCCCGCGACTCGCGCTGGATGGCCTCGATCAACTCGCCGATCTCTTTGGTCGAACGGGCCGAGCGCTCGGCCAACTTCCGCACTTCGTCCGCCACGACCGCGAACCCGAGCCCGTGCTCGCCGGCCCGCGCCGCCTCGATCGCCGCGTTTAAGGCCAGCAGGTTCGTCTGGTCCGCGATGTCCTCGATGGTCTCGACGATCCGCCCGATCGATTCGGCGCGTTCGCCCAAGCTGTTGATGGTGCGCCCCGCGCCCTCCATGCCGTCGCCGATCCGGCGCATGCTCCGGCCCGCCCCTTCCAACGTCTGCTGCCCGGTTCGGGCGGCCTCGTTGGCGCCTCCCGTAAGGGCCGCCAGCCGCCGTGTATTGTCCGCGATGCCGCGGAGGCTGGCGACCATCTCGGTCACGGCGGCCGAAGTCTCGGTGGCGGCCGCTGATTGCGTCTGCGTGTTGCTGGCTACTTGATTGATCGAGGCGGCCATCTCGTGGATCGTCGCCGTGATCTCTTCGGACGAAGACGCCAGCGTCTCGGACGACTGCTTCGACTGGTCGCTGGCGGCCGCGATCTGAGATGAGGCTGAAGCAACCTGATTCGACCCGTGGCCGATCCGCCCGATGGAATCGCGCAAGTCCGCGATCATCGTCTTGAAGGCGTGGCCGAATTGATCGTGCTCGGATTTCGGCTCGACCTCAACCGTCAAATCACCCTTGGCGACGTTGCCGGCGACGCCGGCCATCTCCTTGAGATAGTCGGTCATCTCGTTCATCGCGGCAGTGAGTTGACCCGCTTCGTCCGAAGACGTGACCGCCAGCTTGTCTGACAGCGCTCCTCTGGCCAAACTCTTAGCGACAGCGACGGCGCTGACGAGGGATTTCGAGATGGTACTGGACAGCCACAGCGCGATCCCCACGCCGAGCGCGGTCACGGCCAAGAGGGTTCCAATGACCAACAGGCGCGCCGTGCCGTAAGCCGCGTCGCTTTCCTCGACGGCTTGGTCCGCCCCTTCGTCGAAATTCTCGGTAAGCTCTTCGACAATGTTTATATACTCGTCAAAGATTTGCTTCGACGCGCCCAGAAGCAGCGCGTCCGCTTGTTGCTCATTTCCCTGCCACTGAAAGGCTACGATCTGGTTATGAAGGTCGAGGTACTTCCCGGATTTTTCTCTCAGTTCGCCTAACAGCCTCTTCCCTTCGGCCGTGACAATCAAGGCGTCAATCTTCTTTAACTCGTCTTCGTTCTCGCCCTTAGCCAAGTTGAATTCCTTCTCGGCCTGAGCGGTAGCCTGCTGGGTGTCTTCGAGGAGCATCCGCATCTCAATGGTGCGCATGCGGTTGAGTTTAGCCCTCGCGATCCCGATGTGCCTCACCTTTTCAATCCAGTTGTGGCCAAGCTCGCTGGTATTCGCGTTGAGCACGCTCATCCGAAAGAGCGCAAACACGCCGAGTCCAACGGTCAGTAACAGTACTGACATAAACCCGACGAGCAATTTCTTCTTGATTGTCCAACTCATCTTTCTACTCCTTACAATAATTAAAGTGATGGCTCCTTATCCAACCCCGCGCGTTTAGATCGGCCGTGGCCGGCGACCGATGGGATGATTGGTCGCGGGGGTGGCGGGTGGTGGCCCTCCTGTGCCCTCGTAAGGCGCAGAACATCCATCGGGAGGCATATCGGAAGAGGCCCCGGAGGACTTAAGTATTATGTGTTAATTAGCGGGTGTCAGCAGTAAAGAGCGTCGAAATGGGATGGCCGGCGTGCTTCACTAAATGCGGAATGGTGCCGATAAGGATGGGGAGGAGGTGGCGCGCCCGCTGGGAGTTGGACGCTTCGGAGTGCGAGACAGTAAAGAAATGGCTTTATTAAATAGACTGAATCATAACAATGAGTGGCTGACGGATATTCTCGAGTCATCATGTGAGGGCATCGTCGTCGAAGAACACGATCGCATCGTTTACGCGAACGACGCCTTCGCGAGCCTCCACGGCTATGATGGCCCCGCCGAATTGATCGGCCGCCACACCTCGTGCTTTCAGGCGCGCACGGAGCACGGCCGCGTGGGGGCTTACGGGGGGATGAGGTTAAAGGGCGAACCGGCACCTGCCGCTTACGAGTTCAAGGGCGTCAGGAAAGATGGCTCGGAGGTGGAATTGGAAGCCTCCGTCTCCACTTTCACGAGCGGGGGGCGTTCTTTCATCATCACCACGCTGCGAGACATCACGGAGCGTAAGCAGGCCGAGACGCGCCTTGAAGAGAGTGAACAGCGTTACCGTTCGCTGTTCGAGCACCACCCGGACGCCGTCTACTCGCTCGATCTCGCGGGCCGCTTACAGAGCGCTAATCCAACCTGTTATGCGCTGACGGGCTACACGGACGCGCTGCTCGGCCAGCCTTTCCTGCCCTTGTTGGTCCCCGAACACGTAGAGAAGGGGCTGCGCCATTTCCGCCGGGCGATTTCGGGAGAGCCGCAAAAGTTCGAAGTGGCGATCACGAGTCAGGGCGGGCGCCGGATCGAACTGAGCATCACCAACCTGCCGATCTTCATCGACGGCAAGATCGCCGGGGTGTACGGCATCGCTCAGGACATCACGGAACGCCTGCGCGCGCGGGCCGCGCTGGCCGAGAGGGAAAATCTCCTGCAGGCGATGTTTGACGCCGGGCCGGAGTGCGTCAAGCTGATCGCGCGCGACGGCACGCTGTTGAATATGAACCGTTCCGGGCTCGCGATGATCGAGGTCGAGTCACTTGAACAGGCGGTCGGGAAGAATGTCTATCAGCTCGTCACCGCGGAGTGCCGGCAGAGCTTCATCGAGTTGAAC
>JBOGOY010000417.1:0-4701 GCA_050748185.1 Pyrinomonadaceae bacterium | reverse complement strand
CCAGTAGTCTCATCGCGGATTTAATCCTGCCTCAGCCGGAGAAGTAGCGGGAGAAGACCCACAGCGCGGAGATTACGATCACGGTCACGACGATGACGGCGAGATAGACCGGATACCACCACTGATCGCTTCGCTCAGATGGCGGAGGGGGCGAGCCGCCAAGCCGCCCATACCTCACCTCATCTTCTCCGCGCTCATGTTTCATGTGTCAGCCCTCGCCGGGATGCGCTAATCAGAAGTTGAACTTGAAGCCGAGTTGGAACTGCCGGCTGTCGAGCGCCACGGGGTTCTGCCGCGTGAAATCAGGCAGCGGCGCGCTCAGGTTGCCGTTGACGTCGGTGGCGATCACGCCGTTCACCTGAAAGATGCTGTTGCGGTTGAACAGGTTAAGGAACTCGCCGAACACTTCCACGTTGAACCGTTCGGTGATCGTCACGAAGCGCGAGTAGCGCATGTCCACGTTGAACTGGTTCGGCGTGCGCCCCGTGTTGCGGCCGACAAAGAGCGGCCGGTCGGAACTGCCCGCCCCGAAGCCGTCGTTGTTCAGGTCGCGCTGCGAGACGATATTGAACGCCTCGCCGCTGTTCGCCGTCACGATGAAGCCGACTTGATTATCGTTCACCAAGCGGCGCACGAAGGTGTTTTCAAGCTGGAACTTCGGGCGGCCGACGAAGCTCACGACGAAGGTGTGGCGCTGATCAGCGAGGGCATTACCGCGGTCGCGTTGTCGGTTAGTCGGGTCCGACAACACCAGATTCGTAAACTGAGTCGCCACCAAGTTCTGCTCCGGCGCGTCGTCGATAGCGTGCGAGAGGGTGTAGTTGACGCTGAACTGGTAGCCGTTCGACAACCGCTTGTTTAGTTGGAGCGTCCCGGCCGTGTAGTTGGAGTTGCCGACCGATTCGACCAGCAGCACGTTATTGAACTGCGGGAAGAGGCGCGTGCCGGCGTTGACGGTGGAACTGAAGATGGGGCGGCCGTCGGCGAGTTGGCCGACCGGGTTGATCGGGTTGATGTTCCGGTAGATCGGCAGCCGCGTCCCCTTCGAGTAGATCAGGCCCACGGTCACGGAGAGATCGCCAGTGAGCGCCTGCTCGACCTGCGCGTTGGTGTGAAAGGCGTAGAGGTTCGCGAAGTCGTCCGCGACGGCCTCGACGCTCTGGCGCGGCAGCGCGGCCCCGGCCGGCAGCGAGCCGAGCGTGTTCGGGAAACTCGGCGCGCCCTGCGTCGAGGGGTTGAAGGTGAAGTTAACAAACGTCGGACTGCCGTTGTTCTGAATCGCACGACGGTAGATGTCGATCTGCGGCGGATCGTAGTAGATGCCGCCGCTCGCCCGAACGACTGTCGGCCGGTCGCCCTCACGCAGGGCATAGACGATGCCGAGGCGGGGTGCGAAGTTGTTCTTGTCCACGCGGAAGTCGCGCGAAAGGTCGAGCGGCGCGGACTCGTCGGCGTTCGGGATGTCATAGAGGTCATAGCGCAAGCCATAGTTGACCTTCAGGCGCTGAGTCACCTTCCAATCGTCCTGCGCGAACCAGTGGTAGAAGACCGAGCCATAGCTGATCTCCGGCTGGCCGAAACTCTCGACGTAGTTGGTGTAGCCGCGCGGGGTCGTGCCGTTGCGGGCCGCGACGTAGGCGGCGATTGAGGGGAAGGTGTAGCGCGCGAAGACGCCGGATTTCTGCGTGTCGTCAATGACATTGAAGCCCGCGCCGAACTTCATGGCGTGAGCGCCGCGCGTGAACGTCACGTTGTCCAGCAACTGGTTCGACTTCTCAAGCGGCGCGATGGTGTTGGCGTTCTCCGGTGAGCCGAAGTTGGCGATGCCGGTGATCACGACGGTCGGGCCGGAGCCGGAGTTGTCGTTCGGCAAGTTTTGCGAATAGCGCCGCGAGTATTGATAGCGCAACTCATTCAGCAGCGTCGGCGAGAAGGTCGAGGCGAATTGTACGCCGACCGAATCGGACTGATCGATGAAGTCGATGCTGCGTTCGAGCGTGGTGAGCCCGCCCCCGATGTTGTTCGGCGAGTTGTTGCGGAAGGTGTTGACCCGGCCGACGAGATGATGCGCGTCGCCGATCTGCACGTCAGTGCGGACGATGAAGAACCTGACCTTCTGCGCCGCCGGGATCGAGTTGGGGAAAGCCTCTTGGCTGACGCCCGCCGCGACCAGAGCCTGCTGGTTGGCCTGCGTGACGGTGACGACGCGCTGCGGCTCGCCCGCCAAGTCGCGCGCGACGTCCTCGAAGCCGGTGTAGAAGTGCCAGCGGTCGCGGAGGATTGGTCCCCCGACCGCGACAGTGTAGTCGTCCACCTTTGTCTCCGGCTTAGGGAGAAGCGGGTTGGAGAAGAAAGGCCGCGACGAGAAGCTGGTGCGGCGGAACCGGTAGCCGGCGTGGCCGTGAAAGTCGTTGGTCCCCGCGCGGGTGACAGCGTTCATGATGAGGCCGGTGGTGTTGCCGAACTCGGGCGAAAATCCGTTGGTCACGAGTTGAACCTCGCTGACGAAGACCTCGGAGATCGGCATCAGCCGGATGCCCGAGCGATCCGTCTGCGTGTTGTTGTTGCCGTCGAGTTGGTAATTGGTGCGGCGCGTGTAGCCGTTGGCGTTGATGCGCGGCACGCCGAACTCGACGTTCGGCCGGCCGGTGACGTTGGCTTGTAGCAAGGCGAAGTTGTACGGGTTGCGCGAGACAAGCGGGAGGTTCTGCACCTCGACGGAGTTCATCACGCGCCCCACGTCGATCTTCCCGGGATCGGCGATAAGGGCATCGCCGGTGATCGTGATGACCTCGCTAACCTCTCCCGCTTCGAGCGTGAGCGGCACCGTCGCCGTCTGCCCCGTCGTGATAGTAATGCCTTCGCGCACGAGCCGCTTGAAGTTCGGGGCCTCGGCGGTGACGCGGTAAGCGCCGAGCGGTAGCAGCGGGACGCGATAGATGCCGTCCTCGTCGCTCGTCACTTTGCGCTCCGCGCCCGTCTCGATGTTCGTCGCCGTGACGGAGGCATTGGGGATCGCGGCCCCGTTGCTGTCGGTCACGGCGCCTTCGATTTGCCCGTTCAAGGCCTGCGACTGCGCGGCGGTGCGGGTGGCGGTCGCCGCCAACAGCAGGCAGCACGCGGCCGCGCAGAGCGCGAGCCGGCGGATTGTTCCAGTTGCTTTACCAAGCGAAACGAGTACGGGGGCAGACATAAAAGAGTCTCCTTTGATGCGTAGGCTTAAAACATCCACCTTGCTAAATCGAACCTTATGAGAGTGGGACACATGAAGCAGTTATCCACGTAGCCACACGAAATGACACAAAGCAAAACACACGAATTGTTCGGGTGCTTTCGTGTGGCTTCGTGTGGTGCGCGTGGTTCATCTTTTTCTGCCTGTGTCCCAATGCCTTAAGGACTGATTTAGATCGAGGCCGAGGCGCGCCGCGTCAACTCACGCAGGCGGGGCCGGCCGAAACTTGCGACCGCGCGCACTCAGGCGGCGGCCGTCGTGGCCGAATCGAGCAGCAGGTCGTAGAGCGATTCATTGGCGAGATTCAGCGCGATACGCACGCTGCCGTGGAGCGTGGCGTCTTCGCCGAGTTGGGTGGCGCGAATCTCCGGGCAGTTCGGGGCGATGGCCGCTGCCACCTCATGCACGCGCGGCAGCAGTTCGGGCTGCGAGAGCGCCACGCGGCCACCGAAAATGATTAACTCCGGATCGATGACGGTGGCGACGTTGGCGACGGCCGCGCCGAGCCGTGCGATCCCTTGCTCGTCCAGCCCGCCGCTGTGGCGACGCGGGGCGCGCCGCGCCCTCGTCTGCGGCGTCGCGCCCAAATAAGACTCAAGGTATCCGGCCGCGCCGAAGTCCGTCTCCCACTCGCGGAAGTCCACGTTGAGGTGACTGATCTCGCCGGCGTGCCAGCGGTGGCCGCGGTGGATCTGGTCGTCGATGATGATCCCCGCTCCGATACCGGTCCCCATTGAGATGAACACAAAATTATGGAGGCCGCGCGCGCCGCCACGCCAGTGTTCGCCGACGGCGGCCAGATTCACGTCGTTGTCCACGACGACCGGCACGTTCAGATGTTTGCTAAGTATGTCGCGCGCCGGCACGTCCTCCCACGCTTCGAGGTTGGCCGCTTCGAGCACCACGCCGCGCGTGATGTCGGTCATCCCCGGCGCGCCGATGACGGCCGCGAGCAGTGGGATGTGTTCGCAGCCGGCGTCTTTGACGAGCGCCCTGATCGCGCCGGCGACACATTTCAAAAGCGGCTTCGGGCGCGTGTCGGCCAGCGGCACCTGCCGGCTCTCGATCCACGCGCCCTTCATGTCACACAACGTCAGGTGCGCGGCGGTCGTGCCGATATTGCCGCCGACCACCACGCCGCAACGCGCATTGAAAGAGACGAGTTGCGGTTTACGCCCGCCGGTGGACGCGCCCTCGCCGTGCTCTTCGACCAGCCCGGCCCGGAGTAGGCTGTTGACCAGCGCCGAGACGGTCGGCCCGCTCAGGCGCGTGTTGCGCGTGATGTCGGCCCGCGACAGGGGGCCGAGCTTTTTGACGATCCGGAGGACGTGGCGCGAGTTGTGCGCCCGCATCCGTCGTGCGTCCATGCTCTCACCGGTCATCTGTGGAACTCGTGCTGTGTCCAGAATTTTGGAGCGGCAACTACTTTCTTAAACGACTTTAGTAAGCACCTTAACAAAGCGTTAACG
>JBOGOY010000416.1:0-4703 GCA_050748185.1 Pyrinomonadaceae bacterium | reverse complement strand
AACATGCAACGATTCAAAAACTGCAACGCATAATCATGCGCCCAACGCTTGTCTTTCGTCCACGCCGTCAAATCGTTTTGCAGAATCCCGTAGATCGCTTTGTACTCGTTGAAGAATTGTTTAGTCACGGACTCGACGTTAAAGGCATCATCGTGACGCTTCTGAATTTCCAAAGGCGCGATGCCGAAGAGCGTCGGGTTGATGCTCTCCAAGTCGAGCAGCGCAAGGCGCTCGCTGGCGGTGCGAAGGCGTTCGTCCGCGCCGACGGTGATGCGGCGAAACAAGCGTCGCTTGTCGCCCTTCTCGTCATGCTTGACGTTGATGAAGTGCCAGCGGTCCTGCGCTTCATTGGAGAAGACGAAGAGGGCGTAGGGATGGTCTTCGAGCAGCTTAGTGACGACGGGACGCTCTGCCCCGCGCGGTAAGCCCGCGCCTTTCAACTGCGCGTAAACGATATGGAAAGCGCCTTTGTCGCCGCCCTCAGCGACCACGACGGGATCGGCGGCTAAGGCCTCACGCGCAGTCTCAGTCCATGTGCGGCGCGGCAGAGGCTTGTTCACGAGGTCATAGCTCAGTTCCGAACTCACCAGTTGCTTGAGCGCGCTTAAACTATGAAATTGCTTCAGGATGGCGTGTACAGCCTGTTGTCGCTCTAAAGTTGCCATCACCCTCGATCCTCCGCTGCCGATGTGATTTCGGGTGTCGGAAGTTCGTTTCTCCCAGCTCCCACACGATGTCCTTGACCGCGCCCTGCACTCTAATGTCTTGGATTCACGAAAGGCAAGATTATCTTATCCGTGGCGACAACTCTCCCGCCGTGGCGAGCAACCTGTTTGATTGGCGATGAGCGTTTTCGGTCGTCGTCGGCTACGCCGCCAGTTCTTCCAGCGTAGGGAACTGGTGGACCTTGCGGCCGGGCTCGCCGTCGAATTTCTTGGAGGTCTTGTACAACTCGAAGTGACCGTCGGCGGCTGCGGGCGCGCAGCGTTGTCGCAACTCTTCCAACTCGGCGTCGGTCAGCGGCGTGAAGTCGCGTGCGATCTTCAGGTTCTGACGAAGAACTTTGAGCGAATCGATGCCGCTGACGGTAGTGGCGACGGGCAAGCTCATCGCGTAGCGCAGAGCCTCGGTCGCGTTGACGACGCGCTTCTTCACGGGCGTGCCTTCGCCGCCCATGCTCTTCATCCCGAGCGGGGCGATGCCGCGCCGATTCAGTTCGGGTAAGACCTGTCGCTCGAAGCTGCGGAAGGTGGCGTCGAAACAGTTGAGCGGCAGTTGACAAGTGTCGAACGGGTAGTCGTGGGCGAGCATCTTCAGATGAATGGCCGGGTCTTTGTGGCCGGTGAAGCCGACGAAGCGCACCTTGCCGGCAGCCTTTGCTTCTTCCAGCGCTTCGATGACGCCGCCCGCGGCAAAGTGCAGATCGGGATCGTTGTCGTGGACTACTTCGTGGACCTGCCAGAGATCGACGTAGTCGGTTCGCAGGCGCTTCAGCGATTCGTGCAGTTGGCGCATCGCGGTCTTGCGTCCGCGGCCGTGCGTACAGACTTTGGTCATCAAAAAAACTTTGTCGCGCCGCCCCTTGAGCGCCTCGCCCATCCATTCTTCGCTTTTACCCTCGTGGTACTCCCAAGCGTTGTCCATGAAGTCCAGTCCGCTGTCAATCGCCTCGTGGACGATCTGGACGGCCTCTTTCTTCTTCTTCAACAGCCCGAGGTGATAACCGCCAAGCGCGAGGGCCGAGACTTCGACGCCCGTCCGGCCAAGCGGCCGTCGCGGGACTGCGCCGTTAATGTCTGGACTTGTCATCTGTGATCGCTCCTTCAAAAAGGCGAGGGGCAGCCGAATCGTTACCCAAATTGCATCGCGAATATTTAGCCGCGTTGTGTTTTGTCTGCAACGAAGGGGATGGACAAAAAAGGGGAGGCCCGAACAAGTGCCGGCCCTCCCCGCGAGGCGAAAAATTCGTGCGCCGTCGCTTAGCGATAGACGTGCTCGCCGCGGTGCGTGCGGAACTCGTTCTCGAAGTATTCGGCGTCCTCGTCCGTGCGCGGGTTAACGCCCATCACGATGCCGCCGCCGCGGACGCCTTCGTCGTAAACTTTGGCGCGATCTTCCGGAATGCCCGAGCCGACGAGCGCGCCTACAAGTCCGCCGGTCAATCCGCCCGCGCCCGCGCCGGCCAGCGCCGCCGCGATCGGGCCGGCGATGACGAGGCCGAGGCCCGGCAGCGCAAGGTTGGTCCCGACTGCCGCGATGGCCGCGAGGATCGCGCCCGCCGTGCCGCCGATGGCTGAACCGACGCCGGCGCCTTCAAGAGCCTTGTCGCCGAGTTCGGTGTTCGGCGCGTCGTCCGACTTAAAGTGACGGTCGCGCGTCTCGTCAGACATCAAAAGGTTCACGTCGTCTTTGCTGTAGCCGCGCGAGGAGAGCGAATTGTAAGCGCTTTCGGCGCTGTCGCGATCGCGGAACAGGCCGGTCACCATGCCACTCGAGCGTCCGCGCGCCGTGCCGGCACCGGTCGTCGAGTCGCCGAACACGTCGTTCGATTCCTGCCGCTCGTTACCCATCGCGTTCTCGCGCTCACCCTCGCGTTCGAGCCGTTCGTTGCCCGTTACCGCGCCCGCGGCGTCCTTAGCCGCGCCTTTCACGCGCTGACCAAAACCTGCCGCTTCTTCACCGATGCTGTCGCGTTTGTAATCGTCCATGATTTCTCCCTTTCGTCGTAACCTGCGGACTGCTCCAGTCCGAAACAGAGATTGACTGCCCTTGTTGTGAGCGTGAATCCGCCACGACGGCGGTTCGCACACTGTCTCTTATCTGGTCAACGCTGATCCGCATTCACGCGGTACAGCGTCCCCTTGTGTACGGTTTTGCATTTCGTTAACGCTACTATCTGTAGATTGGGCAAAGGGTGTGCCGCTTTGAGGTCAAGGTCGTTAAGTTCATATAACTGCTCGACACGGGGAGCTAAATCAGTATAATGCGGGCGTTCGACCTGCAATAGCCTTCGACGATCATAAGAAAGACAGGCACACATCCGCAGGCGCAAGGGGTCTGCCGGCGACACCGCCAGCGGTCCACCGCGCCGATCGATTAAGAGATTTACCCTCTCTCCGCGTCTTCCGGCTGTGTGAAATTTTCTGAGCCCGTGTGCCAGCGGGCAAGTAAAGCGATCAGTCGAAGGCTCGCCCAACAACGAGGAGAATCGAACCGTATGGCAAATGATAAGGATGGCGGAGATCTGATCCCGGACGTCCCTTACGACGGAGACGTAGTCGAGCGAGAGGGCTGGGCTTCACAGCTCGGCCTCGTGCTGGCGATGGCCGGCAACGCCGTGGGCCTCGGCAACTTCCTGCGCTTCCCGGCGCTCGCCGCCAAGAACGGCGGCGGGACGTTCATGATCCCCTACTTCATCTCGCTCCTGCTGCTCGGCATTCCGCTGATGTGGATCGAGTGGAGCATCGGGCGCTACGGCGGTAAGTTCGGCCACTCGACTTCGCCGGGCATGTTCGAGCGGTTGTGGCAGAACCCGCTCTCGAAGTACCTCGGAGCGCTCGGGGTCTTCATCCCGCTGGCCTTCGTTATCTTCTACACCTACATCGAGTCGTGGACGCTCGGCTATGCCGTCCTGTCTTTTGCCAACCAGATGCCGAGCATCGCCGGACAGACGCCCGATCAGGCATTCACGACGATGGGCGACTACCTCGGCGCGTATCAGGGCACGAACAACGGCCTGCCGTGGTCGGGCAGCGTCATCGGCGTCATCTTCTTTGCGATCACACTCTTCGTCAACATCTTCATCATCTCGAAGGGCATCGCGGGCGGGATCGAAAAGATGGCGAAGATCGGGATGCCGCTCCTCATCCTGTTCGCGATTATCGTCGGCATCCGCGTCCTCAGCTTGCCGGGCGCGATGGGCGGGATGGCGTTCGTGTGGAACCCGGATTTTTCGCAGATCACGAACGGCGCGGTGTGGCTCGCCGCTGCCGGGCAGATCTTCTTCACGCTTTCCTTAGGCACCGGCTCGATCGAGACTTTCGCCAGCTATCTGAAAGAGAACGACGACATCGTGCTGACGGGCCTCGCCACGTCTTCGATGAACGAGTTCTGCGAGGTGATCCTCGGCGGCTCGATCGCGATCCCGGCGGCGACCGCCTTTTACGGCGCGGGCGCGGCCACGGCGATCGCCAACGCCGGCACGTTCAACCTCGGCTTCCAGACGATGCCCGCCGTCTTCTCGGGACTGCCGGGCGGGTTCCTCTTTGGCGGCATCTGGTTCACGCTGCTCTTCTTCGCCGGCATCACCTCGTCGCTCGCGCTGGCGCAGCCGGCGATGGCCTTCCTGCAGGACGAGATGCGGATGACGCGCCAGAAGGCGGCGATGCTCATCGGCGCGGTGATCTTCGTCTCAGTGCTGCCGATCATCGCGTTCCTGCAATACGGCTACTTGGACGAATTCGACTTCTGGTCGGGCGAGTTTTTGCTGCTGGTCTTCGCGCTCATCGAGACGATCCTGTTCTTCTGGATTTTCGGCGGGCGCAAGGCGTGGAACGAGATCAAGAAGGGACAGCAGATTCCGCTGCCCGGCTTCTTCTACCCGATCATGAAATACGTGGTGCCAATTCTGATCAGCGTCATTCTGATTAAGGGGACCATCGATTCGCTCATCCCGCGCATCTTGGTGCAACGATGGGTTGATC
>JBOGOY010000415.1:0-4713 GCA_050748185.1 Pyrinomonadaceae bacterium | reverse complement strand
GCCCGGTATGGCGAGGCCGAGCAATACTTCAGGCAGTCGCTCGCCCTCGCGCAACGGTTTAAGTCGCCGCGTAACACCGCCCGCGCACAAGTTAACTTCGGAAGTCTCTTGGTCCAGCAGGGCCGCGCGGGTGAGGGCGCGATCCAAGTCAGCCAAGCGCTCGACTTCTACCGGCAGGGGAATTACCGCCAAGAGGCCGCGTTGGCGCAGGCGTTGGTGGGGCGGGCCGCTAGCCTCAGGGGGCAGTACGACGAAGCGCGACGGATATTTGAAGGGCTGTTGCAGGACGCCACGAAGCAAAACAATCCTTCGCGGCAGGCGCTGGCGCAGCAAGACCTCGGCGTGATGCTGGCCGCGCAAGAGCGCTACCCAGAGGCGCTAACATTCCTCGAACAGCGCGAGCGGATCAGTCGCGCGCAAGGCAACCAGCGCGGGGTGGCCTACGCCATGCCCGAGCAGGGGCACGTTTTGTGGCGGCTGGGCCGCGACGGCGAGGCGCGGTCGCGCTTCGATCAGGCGTCAGCTATTGCGAGCGCGCAATCCGGCGGCAAGATCACGGAGGTTCTGATTGACACTGAGTTGGGTCGGGCCGAGTTGGCCCTTGCCTACCGTCAGTTCGCCGTCGCGCGCTCTTTTGCCGCACGCGCCCTCACGGAAGAAGAGGCCACGACCCGGCGCGTGACGGTGAAGATCAAGACCGCTGTGGTTGATTGCTTGGCGCAGGCTTTTGCGGGCACGGCGCGCACTGGGCTGGGGCGCTGCGAGCAAGCCGTCCGCACGGCGGAAGAGTCGGGCAGTTTGGGACTATTGCCGGGCGCACGGCTCGCACTGGCGCGGGCGCGGCTCGCGGCCGGGGACGCCGCAGGTGCATTGTCGGCAGCGCTTGAGGCACAGTCCGACTTCGGGCAGAGAGGCCAACTCGCCTCGGAACACTTGGCGTGGTTGGTGGCGGCGCACGCTGCCGAACTTTCCGGCGACACGGCGCGCAGCGTCGAGTATAATGCGCGCGCTGCCGATGTGCAGTCCCGCCTCCAACAACTGTGGGGGACGGACAACCTCAACAGCTACCTCACCAGACCGGACGTGCAGGCTTACCGCACGATCCTCCGCGCGAAATAGCTGTTGCCGTTTTTAACCTCAGCCCCAAAGGAGAATAATAGTAATGGCGAGTGATCCCATCGTCATCACCGGTGGTTCAGTCACGCTTGAGTTCAGCGACGCTTTCACGAACCGGCCGGCCCCGGTGGGGAAACAGAAGTACACCTCAGACGGAGCAAGGCTCGTCAAAGTCACGGTCAATGGTCGAACCGTGGCGGAACTCGAACCGAAAGACGTCGTGGTGATTGAAGTCGAATAACGGAAATGGTCGCCCTATCACGGCCGCCCGGTCGGCGGCATGTACGGGACCAAAGGAGAGTAAACATGGCAGAAGAGCAACCGAACAACGCCGGTGAGGCCGGCAGTGAAGAGCCCGCGCCAGTTAGTGATCCGATCGTCGTTTCCGGCGGTCAGGCAGGAACGATGGCGACCCGCCGCGGAGGCAGTGAGGCTCCCGCGTCGGCAAGCGATCCGATCGTCGTTTCCGGCGGCGAAGCCGGAGGCGGCAACTAGTAAGAAGTGGCGATGAAAATCCGCCGGACCTTCGGCGAACATGCGAATACCGCGGCGCGGGAGTGATTAGCCTTCCGCGCCGCGCTCTTTTTGGTAGCGCGCGACATGGTGCGCGAACTCCGCGGCGGGTGTCGTTTCGGTTTCGTCTGAAAGGGCTTCTGGTGCGTCCGCGGCGCGGCGGGCGCGACGCTCGCTGAAGGCGGCCTCGGCGATGCCGGCGATCCACCAGAGCGTGCCGCGCGCGCCGAGATGATCGCGCACGCGCTGGAAGATGCGCGGGTAGAGTTGCGCCGTCCGGCCGAGCAAACTCTTGAGCGCGCCGAAGGTCATCCGGTCCTGAAAGAGTTGCCGGCGCACGCGCTCGTCCAGCCCGTGCAGCGCGGCCATCACGGCGTTCAAAGTCTCGTTGACCTGCGAAGCGTCACCACCGCCCTTCGGCGCGGGGCGTAGGAATTCCGCGAGGCTCGACATCTGCGCCACGCGCGGCTCGTAAGCCGACACCTCTGAGAGCGAGCCCGCGTCGAGCAGGTTGGCCGCGAGCGCCAGTTCGGTGAGGTGCGTCAGGCGGCGCAGGTTGCGGACGTGCGAGCCGAAGCCGCAGAAGGTCAGTGGGCTCGACAGCCCGGCGGCGTCGCCGACCGTCAACACGCGATCGTCGGCCGTGCGTTTGCGCTGATCCTTCCAGCCCTGCCGGTGGACGCTCGGGATGTAGCCGAAGACCGGCTTGACGACGCGCCACTGCGCGCCCGCGCGCTTGTAACTCGGGAGACTGGCGAAGTAGCGCTCGAACAGCGCCAGCAGAGACTTATCAGCCGGCGAATCGACCGCGTCGTAAAAGAACAAATAGGTCGTGTACTCGTCGCGGGCGGGGCTGCCGGCGAAGCCTTCCCAGATGAGTTGCCGGTTTTCACTCACGCCCTCGGTGCTGACGAGAATCTCGCCGACGCCGAAATCCACCCGATCCGGCCCCTCGCCCCGCGCGAAGCCGCGCGCGACCGTCCCGACCGTCGGGCAGACGTGCGTCAACGCGCGCCCGCCATTCAACTGGCGGGCAACCGGCGAGTTGGTCCCCGTCGCGTCCACGAAGAGCCGCGCGGCGAACAGACGCCGCCGCCCGCGCCCATCCTCCACCTCGACCGAGACGCGGTCGGGCTCGACGTAGGCGCGCACGAAGCGCAGTCCGTCGAGCAGAGCGCATTCGGGCGGCCCCTGCGCGCGAATCTTCTCGGCGGCGAGCGCGAGCAATTGGTCGGCCTCGATCGCCACGTCGAGGACGTGGTTCATCCACAGCGGCGGAGCCTTAACGCGCGAGCCCTTGTCGTGAAACTTGACGAACCCCGCGCGATAACGGTTGACGACCGCCCGCTCGATCTCTTCTTTCGTGAATAGCCCGGCGCGCTCGAACTCGCGTAACTCCTCGTCCGAGATGTTCCAGTCGCGGTGCGTGCGCCCGACCGCATGCGCGTCCAAGACCAGCACGCGCCGCCCGTAGCGGCAGGCCATCACCGCCGCATGCAACAGGCCCAGCACGCCGCCCGCGTAGACGATCTCAAACTCGCCTTCACACACGAGATGAGCGGGCGGCGCGCTCCGCACGATCACTTCCTCGGCTGACGTTTTCTGCCCGCCCAACGATTCCTGCCAACGCGCGTCCAATTCCCAGACGCGCCGCAGGTGGGCCTCGCGCTCGGCGAGCCCGCCGAAGTGCGTCACTGTCAGCGGATAATGTCGCCGGAAATAGGAGAGATCGGGCGCGCCCTTGGGGGCGGCCTTGGTTTGCCTCGCAGAGACTAAGCGACTGGTGGTAGTGATGACACTCATTAGGGCACGAATGGTCGAAGGCGGAAGCGGCGACACTACGCCGCATCCGTTACGATTCCGTCACTCTGCTTTGGAGAATTGTCCGCCGCCTGTGCTCAGTTGTCCGTCGCACTTGTCGAGTTAGCTTGCCGTTCATTTCGAAGTGTGAAAGCCAACCGCGAAATGACGGGTGACTGACCGCGGACGATGAACGTTTTTACACCCGCCGCCGCGTCATTAATCCGATCACGGCGACGAACAGCGCGGCACCGATGATCGACCAGATGATCGGGAAGCCGCGCCCGCCGACGGGGAGGACGAAGAACTCCGGCAGCCCGAGAGCGCGCTGGAGCCACCAGCCGACGATCGCGCCGATGAAGCCGAGCGCGATCGAGACGAGGCAGCCGCCGCGCGAAAAGCCGCTGATGGCTTGCCCGAGCGCGCCGCAAAGGCCCGCGACGACGAGCAGGATGATGAAATCGATCAAAGTCATGAAGGTCACCTTCGCGTGGAGAAGAGAAAGTTTTTGCTGTCGCCATCAGCTTACCCCGACTGCGGGTTCTCGTTCCAGATGATGCGGTGAACTTTCCGTCCGCCTCCGGGCTGGCGCTGTAAAACGCGCATCAACTTGGAGAACGAACGCTCCGGCCGGCTGCTTCCTCGCACGGGCATCTGGAAAGCTTCCCAAATTACAGCGCGGGTAAATATAATCGTGTAGGTTCTCGACCGCGAAGCACGTCTCGGGCGAGAATCGAATCACGCCACATCATGCCGAACCGGCTGATTCGGCACGGCCACCACGATTATTTCAGGCTTAAGCAAAAATTTCAGGAGTCGAAAGTGAATATGCGTAAACTGATCCTCGTCGCCCTCGCCACCCTCGCCCTCTCCGGCGCGTCCGTCGCGCAGCAAGAGATTCAGAACATGGGCAAAGCGCCAAACGCCCCGAACAGCATCGGGCGTCTGGACGCGCGCATCTTCGACGCCGCCGGCCAACCCGTCAAGGACGCCCGCGTGTTGCTTGAGTCGGCGCGCACCGACGGCTATTTCTGTGAAGCTTGGAACTCGACCGACGAGCGCGGCGTCGCGGTCTTGCCGCCGCTCCACATGGGGAGGCTGAAACTGATCGTGAAGGCGAGAGGCTATGAGACGCAGACCCTTACGGTTTCCGCCGAGTCTCTGAACGAGCCGGTGCGCGTCACGCTGGTGAAAAAATAACTGCGGCCGGGTTGCGCGTCGCACATCGCATACGTGAGGGCGCGGCCACACGGCGCAGGCTACTCTTAAATTGGTAGCCTGCGC
>JBOGOY010000414.1:0-4719 GCA_050748185.1 Pyrinomonadaceae bacterium | reverse complement strand
GAATGATGAATGATGAATAGAAGACAGTTGCTTCTCATTCATCATTCATCACTCCGCATTCATCACTTGGTTTTCAACCGCGCCCGTTGCTAATGGCGTACAGATTCTTCTCGCCTCGGATGAAGATCATGCCGTCGGCGATGGCGGGCGAGGCGAAGACCGGCTCGCCGAGCGAGTTGGTGCGGACCACTTCATGCTTCGGCCCGGCCTTGATCACGTAGGTGTCGCCGTCCTCGCTGGTCAGCAGAATCTTATCATCGAAGGCGACCGGCGACGCCATGAAGGTCGCCGGCACGGGGACGCGCCCGCCTTCGTATACCACCTTCCCGGTTTTCGCGTCGATGCAGGCCAGAATCCCGCGGTCGGTCATCATGTACACATAATCGCCGTAGAGGATCGGCGACGGCACGTAGGCCGTGTACTTCTCCTGCTTCCAGACGATGGCCGGCGTATCCGTCACGTCGCCGCTCGCGCCCAGACGAATCGCCATTGCGCGCTTCGCCGGGTAGCCGGCCGCGACGATGACGACGTCGCCGTTCGTGACCGGCGTCGGGATGGCGTTCGATTCGACGCCCTTGCCGCGCCACAACTCTTTACCCGTCGCCGGATCGTAAGAGATGATCGCCTCGGTGCCGCTCGTGATCAACTCGGCACGCTGCTTGCCGCGGATGATGATCGGCGTGGACCAACTGACCTGCACCTTGCGCGGCACGCGCCAAGCCTCTTTGCCCGTCTTCTTGTCGAGCGCGACGATGAACGAGTCGGCTCCCATCTCTTGATCGCATTGCAGGATGACGAGGTTCTCGTAGAGGACGGGCGAGGTGCCGGTCCCCATCCCGACCGTGCCGAGTTTGCCGACCGCTTGCTTCCACGCGAGTTTGCCGTTGAAGTCGTAAGCATAGACACCTTCCGCGCCGAAGAAGGCATAGACCATCTTGCCGTCGGTCGCCGGCGTCGAAGCGGCGTAAGAGCTTTTACGGTGGTAATCGTCGTAGGGCGTGCCGTCGAACGCAACCTTCTCCCACAAAAGTTTCCCCGTATCGCGGTCGAAGCACAACACTTTGAACGTGAAGCGGCGATCCGCGCCGACGCTGTCGGGGTGGACCCAATCCTTGCCATCGATCTTGTGCGTCATCGCCTTCGCGCCCGGCACCTTCGCGCCCTCGACCGCGGTGGTCAGAAAGTCGCGCTTGCCCCACACGATCGGCGAAGAATGAGCGCGCCCCTCGACCGGCACCTTCCACTTGACGTTCTTCGTGCCGCTCCACTCGACCGGCACGCCCCTTTCAGGCGAGACGCCCTGCGAGTCGGGGCCGCGCCATTGCGGCCAGTTCGAGCCCGCGGCGTCCGTGCCGGGCGTCAGGAACGTCGCGCCGGCGACGGCGACAGAGAATAATGCGGCGGCGGTTAAATGCCGGAAACGTGCAGGCAAGTGCTTCATCAGTTTGGTCCTTTCCGAAATAGTGAAATGTGCTGTCGCCCGGTTCCGCCAAGCCAACACTCAATGGTCACGGTAAAGTTGAAAAGTTACTCGCGGGAGGCGCGTCCGATCACGCCGGATTGCTCGCACGTCTTTACGGCCGGGGCGCGGGAAAGTTTATGCCACTCGGCCTCAATCCCTTTCCGATATTTTGGAAGTGTGTCTTGACTCTCCAACTAAGTCGAACGGTCACGGGGGCTCCGACCAATGTGTGATCAGAGCCCCGACTAAACAACCTCTCTGGTGGGTCATTGCTACTTGCCGCCCTTCGCTTTGACCGCAGCCGGCTGCTGTGGCTCGGCGACGGCGTAGAGGTGGCGCTGCGCGCGGACGTAGAGCGTGCCGTCGGAGATGGCGGGCGTCGCCATGCAGACTTCGCCCATCGCGTTGGTCGAGAGCAGTTCGTACTTCGGCCCGGCCTTGACGACGAAGATCTCGCCGTCCTCGCTGGTGAAGTAGAGTTTGCCGTCGGCCGCTACGGGCGAGGCGGTGAACGCGCCGCCACGGCCGGCGATGCGCTCCTGATAAACCTTCTCGCCGGTCTTGGCGTTGTAGGCGGCCAGCACGCCGTTATTCGAGCAGGTGTAGAGGTGCTCGCCGTACACGATTGGCGTCGGCATGTAGGGGCCACCGCGCTGCTTGCTCCACGCGACCGAGGCGTTCGACTCTTTGCCTTCCGCGAGCGTGATGTCGCCGTTCGCCGCGCCGAGACGGATCGCGTAGATGGGCTGGATGGGGCGATAGCCGCTGGCGACGAAGATCAGATCGTGCGCGACGAAGGGCGTCGGCGTCGTGATCTCCGAGTTGCCGCCGAGCCGCCACAGTTCCTTGCCGGTCGCGGGGTCGTAGCCGCGGACGAACTTGGTTCCGTTGGTGATCAACTCCGCGCGCGTCCGGCCTTCGTAAACCGTCGGCGTGCCCCACGATGGGATCTCGTCGCGCAGAGTCTTCCAGAGTTGCTTGCCGGTCTTCAGATCGTAGGCCGCGATGAACGAGTCTTTTTGGATGTCGGCCTGCACGATGACCATGTTCTTGTAAATCACGGGCGAGCTGGCGTGGCCCCACTGGTAATCGGGATCGTAGAACCAGCCGGCGTCCAACGGGCCGAGGTCTTGCTTCCACATCAACTTGCCGTTCGCGTCGTAGCAATACAGACCTTCCGCGCCGAACAGCGCGACGACATGGCGGCCGTCGGTGGCGGGCGTCGCGGAGGCGTGCGTCGCCTTCGTGTGCCGTTTAACTTTAGGCAAGCCTTCGTAGGCGGCCCGCTCCCACAGGATTTTGCCCGTGCGCTTGTCGAGGGCGTATACCTTCCAAGTGTGCTTCGGCTCCTGTTTGACTGGTTCCACGTCGCCGTAGAGGCCGACACGCAAGGATGCCTTCGGATCGCTGCTGATTGCCGTGGTGACGAACACCCTGTCGCCCCACACGACGGGGCCGGAATGCGCGAGGCCGGGAATCTCGGTCTTCCACTTAATGTTCGTCATCTTCGCGGCGTCCCAACTCGCCGGGGCCGGCTTGCCCTCTGCGGCCACACCCGAGGCCTGCGGCCCGCGAAACTGCGGCCAGTTCTGCGCCTGTGCGTTAAAAGCCAAGATCAGAAGGAGACCTGCGGAGAAGATTCGTTTCATCGCTTACACCTTAGAGAAAATCGAGATTCGTGAGCAGTTTCCCCACAGGGGCCGTAGCATTGAATTAAGGACGCTGCGATCTCAAATCTCAAATTTTGAAATTTCAGAGCTTGCTGATTCCAAAAGTATCGAGGGTTTGCTCAACTTCGTTAATTCATGCCATGGCCCCTTGCGGGGCTATGACCTGTGACCACTGTTTCCCACACGGCCTCCGACTACTGGCTACTCTTCTTCAACAAGACATTGTTCGTGCCCTGCTTGAGAGTGATGCCGGTAACTTTGCCTTCTTCGGCGTTGAAGGTGAGCGTGACGCCTTCGATGCCTTCGGGCTTGAAGGTGACTTTGTCGGTCGCACCGAGCGGGAGGGCAGGTTGGCCCGTCGGCTGGGCGAAGAGTTTGCCGTCTTTGAAGGTGACGGCGATCTCGAAACCGTCGGGCGACTTGAAGCTGCCGACGTAGGACTTGAGCGTCTCCTCGTCCACTTTGAAGTTAGCGGGGGCGGGCGGCTTCGCGCCGGCCTTGACGAGCAGGTCCGCGACTTCCGGCTTTTGGTTGCGCGTCGCGCTGGCGAGCGCGTTCGAGAGCGTCTCGGCGCTCAGTTGGCCGCGTTCCAGCACGGCCTTGACCAGTTCGACGTTGCCGCCGCCCGCGCCGATCATCAGCGCGGTGTCGCGCCCTTCCGCGCCTTTGTCGAGCAGGGCCGCGACGATCTGCGCGTGCCCCTTCTGCGCGGCCCAGCTAATCGGCGTCGCGTTGTAGAAGGTGTCCTTCACGTTCACGTCGGCCTTGTGTTCGAGCAAGACTTTGACGACTTCCAGATGACCTTTGTCCGAAGCGTAGGAGAGCGCCGTCGCGCCGTAACGGAACTTGGCGTTGACGTCCGCGCCCCGTTCGAGCAGAGACTAGACGGCCGCGGCGTCGCCCTTGCGCGCGGCGTCCCACAGTTGCTGATTCAAATCGTCTTGCGCGGGCACGGGCGTCGCGAAAGCCAGCACGAGGAAAAGCGGGAGCAGCCGGAGGGTGGCGGTGCGGGACGCGCGGGGGCGGTGTGACATGACTTCTGGCTCCTGAGACGACGGGTCCGTTGTCCCGTCCGGGTTGCGGCGGCAGACGCGGGGCGCGGGGTGCGTCTGCCCGAAAGTTTACCGGCCACGCTAGACAGGCCGGCCGATCGCGGCGACGCCGACAAGGGGCCGCCGCGCGAAACCCTGCCATCGTGCGACGACTGCTCTTACGCCCCGTGTGCGGGACAGGTTTCAACTTGACGCAGCCGGCGCGGGTGCGAACAATATAGTCAGCAGTGACAGGTGAATAGTGACAGGTGAACGGAATGTTGGTGTGATCGGGCCGTCTGCACCTTTGTGACTCTCAGTTCGCACGAGCCCTGATCGTTCGCCGAAAGCGCGCTCACCGGTTTTTCTTGTCACATGTCACCCGTCACTTCTGTGCAATATAACGCACGCCGCGTCTCCCCGCGTCAAGATTTTTCCGCGTGCGCGGCAACTTCCGCGTGCCTGTTGCGTATCTCAACGGCAAGTTTTGCGGTTTCGGGTGGCTTCCAACTTATTGGGAACCTGTTTAACCACGAAGGACCGAGAAGGGCACGAA